>DATGLO010000633.1:0-3804 GCA_035294105.1 Allostellaceae bacterium | reverse complement strand
GAGCTCCAGCGATTCCGGGATGAGGTCGAAGAACGCGACGCCGATCACCGCGCCGGCGCTGAAGCCCAGAATCAAATGCAGCCGGTCCTTCAGGCGCAAGGCGAACACCCCGCCGAGCAGGGTCATGAAGAAGGTCGCGATGCTGACGGCGAAGATCATCGGCTTGGCAAAGGCAGGACGGCAAGGGCTGCACAGGCGCTGGTTTGGCCTGACAAGTCAAGCCGTTCGGCACGGGTTTCATGGCCGGAGGCCGGCGCGGGTGCTTCTGCGCCGTAACCTTTGGTTAACCGTGTTGGCCTAACCTCGTGTCATGGCCCCGCATACGCATACCGACCACGCTCATTATCACGCGACCGCCCATCACCGCCCGGGCTTGCTCGATCGGCGCTTTCTCGGCATCAGCGGACGCTATTGGGTGATCAGCGGCATCGTTTTGGGGGTTTGCCTCAGCATCTACGAAGTGAGCGGCCCGATCTCGCCGGACGCATTCGATCAGCCGGGCGCGCAGGTTCCGAATCAGCTCCGCAGCCCTTGGGGCGTGAAAAACCCGCTTTGAATTTGCTGCTCGCGCCTCGACGGCCCGCGCGCAGCGTTGAGCAGACCTATTCTCGCCCCGCCAGCTCCGCCTGCCACGGCGCGACGACGCGCTCGATCCAGACGATCAGCGCGTTCAATCCGATCGCCAGCACCATCAGCACCACCACCGGCACGAACATCGTCGCGGTGTCGAAGTTGTTGGCCGATTGGATGATGATGCCGCCGAGACCCGAGATCGCGGTGAAGAACTCCGCGATCACCATCGCGACGACCGCGCGGCCGACGGCGAGCCTGATGCCGGCCATGATGTAGGGCAGGGTCGCGGGCAGGATGATGCGCCGGAGGATCACGTGATCGGGCGCGACGAGCGATTTGCCGACCTCGATCAATGTTACCGGCACGGCGCGCACCCCCGCCCAGGTGTTGATGCAGACGGGGAAGATCGACATCAGGAACACCACCGCGACCTTCACGGCGAAACCGAGGCCGAGCCACAGGATGAGCAGCGGCACGAGCGCGATCAGCGGCATCGCGTAACCCGCCGTGACGTAGATGCCGAGCGCCGCCTCGGCGGTGCGGAAGCGGCCGACGACGAGGCCCAGCGGCACACCGACGACGATCGCCAGCAAATAGCCGAGCACAAAGGGTTGCAGGCTCTGGAACAGCGCCGTCCAGAGCTTGCCCGAGCGCGCCAGCGCAACGAAAGCTTCGGCGATGGCGCTCGGATAGGAGCCGAAGACCGGGTTGATATCGCGGCCGAAGAATTCCCAGAAGCCGAGGAAAGCGAGCAGCGAGATCGTGGTGATGAGCCAGCGCGGCGTGGTCGTCATGTTTTTTGGCCGGCCGCTGCGCCAACGCCCCTGCCGGCGGAAATCGCATGCGACGCCTCGTGCAGCGCGCGCCAGATGCGATAACGCGTCTCGGCGAAAACCTGCTCGCCGCGCAGCGCCGCGAGATCGCCGCGAGGCCGCGGCAGCGGCACCGCGATGATTTCTTGCAACCGGCCTTCGCGTAAGACGATGACGCGATCGGCCAAGAGCACCGCCTCGTCGAGGTCGTGCGTGACGAAGAGGATGGTCTTTTTTGTGCGCGCGTGGATGTCGAGAAGCTCGGCCTGCATCGCCTCGCGCGTCTGCGCGTCGAGCGCACCGAACGGCTCGTCCATCAGCAGCACTTTCGGATCGATGGCGAGCGCGCGGGCGATGCCGACGCGCTGCTTCATGCCGCCCGAAAGCTGATGCGGCCGGCGCCGCGCCGATTCCTTGAGGCCGACGAGATCGAGATAGCGCAGCGCCGTCTCGTCGAGCGCGCGGCCGCGCATGCCCTTCATCTCGAGGCCGAACATTACATTCTCGATCGCGCTGAGCCACGGCAGGAGCTCGGCGTGTTGAAACACCATGCCGCGATCATGGCCGCAGCCATGCACCTCGGCGCCGTCGACCGTGACCGCGCCGCTGGTCGCGCGATCGAGGCCCATCGCGATCCTGAGCGCAGTCGTCTTGCCGCAGCCCGACGGGCCGATCAGCACCGCGATCTCGCCGTCGCCGACCGAGAAGCTGACGCGGTCGAGCGCCTGGACGAAGTGCTCGCCGTCCTCGGTCTTCACGCGAAAGCGCTTCGACACCTCGATGAGGCTGACCTCGCCCACGGGAGATCACCCCTCACCCTTGCCCTCTCCCTCGAGGGGGGAGGGCATTCCAAAAAGAACTCCCTCCCCCGCGAAGGGGCAGGGTTGGGGAGGGGGTGGAATACGCACGATCGCTATTGAGAAATTTTCTTCAGCGCTTCCTCGCGCGGGCCGTCATCCGCGACGATCTTGAGATCGACGAGCTTCGGCTGATCGCCGTTCTTCACCGACTGCTGCTGCATCCAATCGAGCTTGGCGATGGGCAAGCCGAGATCGGGATCGAGCGCGTGCGTCTTGACCGCGTCGTCGTACATATAGGCGGCGCGCGGATCGTCGGGCTTGCTGCCCGCGGTCTTTTGCGTGAGCGCGATGGTTTCGTCGCGATGGGTCACGACGTAGCGCATCGCGGTCATTTCGGCAGCGAGGAATTTGACGAGGTCGTCGTGCCGCGCCTTTTCGACCTTGCTGCTCGACATGATGCAGACGCGCAGGTAATCGGGCAGCACCTCGCGGCCGCGGATCAGCATATGAACGCCGGCTTTCTCGGCGATCGGCATGTATTCGCCCGAGATCACCGCCGCATCGACGACGCCGGCGACCAGCGCCTTGTAGCGGTCGTTGTCGCTGCCGAGATTGGCGAACTTCACGTCATCGGGCTTCAGGCCGTATTTCGCAAGTAAGGCGCGGATGAGCTGGTCGGGCATCGCGCCCGGCTGCGAAATCGCGATGGTCTTGCCTTTGAGGTCCTCGGGCTTGGTGATGTTGCCGCGCACGAAAACGCCGTGCGGCAGACCCGGCCACTGGCAGCCGAGGATCTTCACATCGGCGCCGCGCGCGGCGGCGATCATCGCGCCGGTCGGGCTGCCTTCATAGCTGTCGACCTGGCCGGCGATCAGCGCCTTCAGGCCGATCGCGTCGCTATCGACCTGCGTGAGTTCGAGCTTCAGCCCTTGCTTGTCGGCAAAGCCCGGTTGACCGACCATGTAGAGCACGCCGGCGTCGGCCTTCGCCGCAATGATCGCGTGATGCCAGGTGTCGTCGGCCTGCGCCGCGCTGCACGCGATGGCCATCGCCGCGCCGAACACGGCCGCTCCGAATATGCGCATTTTTCCCTCCTTCGATCGGCAGCCAATCTAGCGGCGCTGCTCCGCGAAGCCAAAGGGCGAGACGGCTTAAACCAGCGCGCCAACAAAAGAGCCGAGCGGCGAGCGCTCGGCTCTTTGCTGAAACTGGCTCCGGGGCGCGGATTCGAACCGCGGACCGATCGGTTAACAGCCGATTGCTCTACCGCTGAGCTACCCCGGAATGAGCTTTCGCCCGAAGCGCGCCGGCTTATAACAAAGCCGCCGACGTGCCGCCACCGCCGCTCGGCGGGACTTTGTGCATGGGGGCCGCCTCTGTTATGACCGGTGAAATACGTCCGTTTGGTTAAGATTTCAATGCCGAGGCGGGGGATTGGGGTGGACGCAAGCGACTTCGCGGCGCTCGACGAGCAGGCTTTCAAGGCCTTCCATTGGCGGACGACCCTCACCACCGGGCTGGGCGTTTTCTGCGACGGCTATGACCTGTCTTCAGTCGGCATCGTCCTGCCGCTGATCCTTGCTTCCTTCGGCGGCATCAAGCTGAGCGGCATCGCCAGC
>DATGLO010000632.1:0-3702 GCA_035294105.1 Allostellaceae bacterium | reverse complement strand
ACGCCAACCCCGACGATGTCGGCGCCAAGGTGCGCGCCGAGGGCGGCATTGCGGACAGCCAGATGGTCGGCGATACGGCCGGCGCGGTGGCGTGGATACGTGCCCAGCCAAATCACAACGGCAAGGTCGGGCTGATCGGCTCGTGCTCGGGCGGCCGGCACGCGTTCATCTATGCCTGCCAGCGCAAGGACATCGATGCCTGCGTCGAGCAATGGGGCGGCAACGTGGTGATGGCCAAGCAAGACCTCAACGCAAAAAAACCCGTCGCGCCGATCGACATGACCAAGGACCTCTCGTGCCCGCTGCTCGGTCTCTTCGGCAACGAGGATCGCTCGCCGAGCCCCGAGCAGGTGAACCAGCACGAAGCCGAGCTCAAGAAGCACGGCAAGAACTATGAATTCCACCGTTACGACGGCGCGGGTCACGGCTTCTTCTATTGGAACCGGCCGGCGATGTATCGCACCGAGCAAGCGCTGGACGGCTGGACCAAGGTCCTCGCCTTCTTCGGCAAGCAACTGGCGAAGTAGGAGGCAAAGCACATGTGCACATCGATCATCGAGATCGCCCGCGCCGAAGGCATGGCGAAGCGCGGCGACGAATGGTTCCCGTTGACCCAAGCGGTCGTCGCTTACGACCACGCCCGCCATGCGCCGCTCGGCGACGTCATTACCCTCGACTTCGTCAACACCGCGCTCGAACCGGGCGCGCGGGCAGGCGTCGAGCTGTCGCTGGAGACGGCCAAGGAGCTGCGCGCGGCGCTCGATCGCGCGATTGCCGCGGCGGATTACGAGGAAGCAGAGGTGCGTGGCAAGGGCGTCGTGCTCAGCTTCGCTCGAACCGGCTGACGGGCCGGCCGATCATGTCGCCCGAAATTGTCGCCGATCTTGCGCCAACGGGCGTGTTGCGCGCGGGCATCAACCTCTCGAACTTCCTGCTGGTGACCGGCAAGACGCCCGCGGGCGAACCGCAGGGCGTCGCGCCCGATATGGCAAGCGAGGTCGCGACGCGGTTGGGCGTGCCCGTCAAGTACGTGACCTTCGCTTCGCCGGGCGAGCTTGCGGATCAGGCCGGCAAAGGCGTTTGGGATATCGGCCTCATCGGCGCGGAACCGCAGCGGGCCGAGACGATCGCGTTCACGGCGGCCTATGTCGAGATCGAAGCCACCTACCTCGTGCCGGCCGGCTCGCGCCTCCAAACCATCGCCGATGTCGACGCGCCCGGCATACGAATAGCGGTAGCCGGGCGCAGCGCCTATGGCCTTTGGCTCGATCGCAACATTCGGCACGCCGAATTGGTCCGGGCCGACAGTCTCGGCGGCGCAACCGAGCAATTCATGCGCGATCGGCTCGATGCGCTCGCAGGGTTGAAGCCGGGGCTCCTCGCCGATCTCGACAAGCTGCCGGGAGCGCGCATCATCGCGGGCAAGTTCATGTCGGTGCAGCAGGCTGTCGGCACGGCCAAGAAAAATACGGCCGGCGCCGCGTACCTTCGCCAGTTTGTCGAGGAGGCAAAGGCGTCGGGTCTGGTCGCACGCCTCATCGAGCGACACAAGGTCCGCGGTCTTTCGGTGGCGCCGCCGGCATGAGCTGTAGGCGGCCACCCATGTCCGCGGCCTCTAAAGGATACGGCGATGAACGGCGCTGAGATTCTCGTCCGCACGCTGCTCGGCAATGGCGTCGATGTCTGCTTCGCCAATCCCGGCACATCGGAAATGCACTTCGTCTCGGCGCTCGACCGCATTGACGGAATGCGCTGTGTCCTCGGCCTGTTCGAGGGCGTCGTCACCGGTGCCGCGGATGGCTATTACCGGATGCTCGAGCGGCCAGCTTCGACCCTGCTCCATCTCGGACCCGGTCTCAGCAACGGCTTAGCCAACCTTCACAACGCGAAAAAGGCTTCGTCCGGGATCGTCAATATCGTCGGCGAGCAGGTCACGACCCATATCCGCTTCGACGCGCCACTGACTGCGGATATCGAAGGCCTCGCTCGCCCTGTCTCCGGCTGGCTGCGGACGGCGCGCGACGCAGCATCCATCGCACCCCTAGCAGCCGAAGCGATCGCCGCGGCGCACGGGCCTGCCCCTGTCCTCGCGACGCTTGTCTTGCCGGGCGATACGGCCTGGACGGAAGCCAGCTTCACGCCGGCCAAGGCGATGACGCGGCAAGCAAAGCCGGTTGCCTCGGACACCGTGGATCGCGCCGCACGACTGCTCGCGTCGGGCGAGCCGACCTTGATCATTCTCGCGGGCGCCGCGCTTAAAGGACCGGCGCTCGACATGGCGGGACGAATCGCCGGCCGGACCGGATGCCGTATCGCAACTCAATTCTTCAGTAGCCGCCTCGAGCGCGGCGCCGGGCGCGTGCCGCTCGAGCGCATTCCCTATGCGGTCGATCAGGCTCTCGCGATGCTGAAGCCGTTTCGACATATCATCACCGTGAACACGAGCGAGCCGATCGCGTTCTTCGCTTACCCCAACAAGCCGAGCCAGTTGAAGCCCGATGGCTGCGATGTCTTCGCGCTCTGCGGCGAGAAAGAGGACAGCCTGCAGGCCCTGTCCGATCTCGCCGATGCGGTGAAAGCGAAGCCAAGCGATCGCAGGGTGCAACCCGCGAGCAATGGCGAGCGGCCAAGCGGCGCTCTCAATCCGCAAACCATCGCCCAGGCGATGCTGACCACGATGCCTGAGGGCTGCATCCTCGTCGACGAATCGGTCACGACGGGACGCGAAACCTTCGGGGTCACCGCCAGCGCGGCGCCGCATGACAATCTTCAGAATATGGGCGGATCGATCGGCTTCGGCATGCCGGTTGCGACGGGCGCGGCGATCGCCTGTCCCGACCGGCCGGTGCTGTGCGTCGTCGGCGACGGCAGCGCAATGTACACATTGCAAGCGCTCTGGACGCAGGCGCGCGAAGGCCTCAACGTCACGACGGTCGTCTTCGCCAATCGCAAATACCAGATTCTCAAGAACGAGTTCAACGCGGTTGGCGCCGGCACGCCGGGCCCCAAGGCGCTGAGCATGCTCGACATCGACAACCCAACGCTCGATTGGGTCGCGCTCGCGAAGGGCATGGGCGTGAGCGCCATCCGCGTCGATACGGCCGAGGCGCTCTGCCGCGAAATGGACCGCGGTTTTGCTCGACCGGGACCCACTCTGATCGAGGCGCCGCTCTGACGGCCCCGCTGGAAAGGAGGCGGCGCGATGATGAAATTTGGCCTTTTCGTCAGCGGTCCCGGTCATCACGTCGCCGCCTGGCGCGATCCCAACGTCGAGCCGGACGCCGGCCAGAGCCTTCAGCATTACATCGAGATCGCACGGCTTGGCGAGCGCGGCCGCTTCGATTTCCTCTTCAACGCGGATTCGAATTCGACCTTCGGTCCCGACGACGTCAATGTGTGGAAACGGACGATCGCATCGATGCGGCTCGAGCCGTTGACCTTGATGAGCGCCCTCGCGGCGGTCACGACGCATATCGGCCTCGTCGCGACGGCGACGACGACCTATCTCGAGCCGTTCCATGTGGCGCGGCTCTTCGCCTCGCTCGATCAATTGAGCGGCGGGCGCGCCGGATGGAATCTCGTCACCTCGTCCGCCGCCTCAGAGGCGCTCAACTTCAGCCATGACGCCCACGCGCCGCATGCCGAGCGCTACGCGCGCGCCGCGGAGTTCGTCAAGGTCGTGAATGGCCTCTGGGACAGCTG
>DATGLO010000631.1:0-4431 GCA_035294105.1 Allostellaceae bacterium | reverse complement strand
GGCGCAACGCCGGGCGCGGAATAGGGCGCGGCACGCGCCGGCGGCTCGATCGAGCCGCCGCCGAAGATATGATTGAGGAGATTGCGCAAGACGGACGTGGGTGCCGTCGCCGGGGTTGCTCCCGGCGCGGGCACCGGCCCGCCGGCGGCGTTGGCGATCGATGGGGCGATGGCGGGCGGCAAGCCTTCGCCGGGCAGCGGCCGGATCGGCATGTTGCGCGTGGCCGCCGTCATGAAGGCGTGCCAGGCCCGCGCCGGCAGCGTGCCGCCGGTAACGCCCTTCATCGGCGAATCGTCGTCATTGCCGAACCAAACGCCGCAGACGAGATCGGCGGTGTAGCCGATGAAAAGCGCGTCGCGCGAATCCTGCGTCGTTCCGGTCTTGCCGGCCGCCGGGCGATCGAGCCGCGCCGCCTTGCCGGTGCCGTAGCTTACGACGCCGCTCAAGAGCTGGTTCATGGTGCCGGCGAGCGCCGGATCGATGACGCGGCCGGGACCGGAGCCGTCGCGGCGATAAATCACGCCGCCATGCGCGTCGCGAATCTCGACGATGCCGTAGGGCCAGGCACCGATGCCGCCCGAGGCGAAGGGCGCGTAAGCCGCGGTAAGCTCGATCAGCGACACGCCGCTGGTGCCGAGCGCGATACTCGCATCATGCGCGAGATCGGCGGTGATGCCGAGCTTCCGCGCCGTGGCGATGACGTTGTTGACGCCGTAGCGCTGCACCACCTGCGCCGCGACGCTGTTGAGCGACAGCGCGACCGCGTCGGACACGGTCACATCGCCGCGATACTTGTTCTCGAAATCGTGCGGCTCCCAATTGCCGATCCGGATCGGCGCGTCGTTATAGTGGTCGCTGGGCCGCAGCCCGCGCTCCAGCGCTGCGAGATAGACGATCGGCTTGAAGGACGAGCCGGGCTGGCGCAGCGCCTGGGTGGCGCGGTTGAACTGGCTGTCGGCATAGTCGTCGCCGCCGACCATGGCGCGGATCGCACCGTCCGGCGTCATCGCGACGAGCGCGCCTTGCCCGACATCGTATTTGTCTCCGCTTTGGTCGAGCGTATCGGTGATGACGCCTTCGGCCTCCGCCTGCATCTTCGGATCGAGCGTCGTCGTCACGACCAGGTCGCGGTTCTGCGTCCCCGTAAAGCCGTCGATCTGATCGACCACCCAATCGGCGAAATAGCGGCTGCCGCGGCTGAGCGAGGGAGCTTTCCCGAGTTGCGATTTCTGGGTCGCGGCGGCTTGCGCCTGCGCCTCGGTGATAAAGCCGGCATCGACCATATTGGCGAGCACCTGCTGCGCGCGCTGCGCCGCCAGCTCCTTGTCGTTCGCCGGCGAGAAGCGCGACGGCGCTTTGAGGAGCCCGGCGATCACCGCCGCCTCGTAGAGCGTGACGTCGCGCGCCGACTTGCCGAAATAGCGCCGCGCCGCAGCGTCGACCCCGTAGGTCCCCGCGCCGAGATAAACGCGATTGAGGTAAATTTCGAGAATCTGCTGCTTCGAGAATTTATGCTCGAGCCAGAGCGCGAGCAGGGTTTCCTGGATCTTGCGTGTGAAGGTGCGGTCGGGCGTCAGGAAGAGGTTCTTCGCCAATTGCTGGGTAATGGTGCTGCCGCCCTGCACCACATGCCCGGCGCGCAGATTGGCGAACGCGGCGCGGGCGAGGCCGATCGGATCGACGCCGAAATGGCTGTAGAAGCGCCGATCTTCCGTCGCGATAACGGCATCGGGCAAATATCGCGGGATTTCCTCGAGGCGCACGGGCTCGCCGAAGAGATCGCCATAGGTCGCGATGAGCGAGCCGTCGCTCGCGAGAAGCGTGATGCTCGGCTTGCGCTGCGCGACGGTGAGATCGCTGGTATCGGGCAGCGTAAGGGCGAAAAAGCCGATCGCGCCCATGCCGCCGATAAAGCACCACAGCCCCGTCAGCACCAAAAAGCGCAGGAAACGATGGCGCGGCCGCGGCGGCGCCTGCTTGCCGGAGCCGCCTTCATGGCCTCTGTTGGCGCCTTTTCGCGCCGAGGCGCGCGTGCCGCGATCGCCGGTCGCCCGACGCGTCATGAACCGGGATACCCTGCTGTTGGAGATGCCGCGGCGTGCCTCTCGCCCGGCCTTGAGCAGTGCTTTTAGCATATTCCCTATAACGCCGCACGGCCCCAACTTATTGCGAGCATCGCCGCACGCTCGGTCGTGTTAGTGTCTCGTTCGCGATCATGGTGGAACGATGACCGATACGGGGAGCCCGGGAATGCTGCTTCCGGCGCTGATCTTTGCCGCGACCTATATCGTCGTCGCGATCGGCCGGGTACCGTTCTTCCGGCTCGACCGGTCGGGCGCTGCGCTTTTGGGTGCGGCGGCGATGGTGGCGAGCGGGACGCTGACGCTCGAGGATGCTTATCGAGCGATCGATCTCGCGACGATCACCCTGCTGCTCGGCATGATGCTGATCGTCGCGCATTTGCGCCTCAGCGGCTTTTTCGCGCTGGTGACGGATTTCGCCGCGCGTCATACGCGCGCGCCGCTGACCTTGCTGGCGAGCGTGATCGCGATCGCGGGCGTGCTGTCGGCCTTTCTCGTCAACGACGCGGTATGCCTCATGCTGACGCCGCTGGTGATCGAGACGGCGAAGCGGCTCGACCGCCGCCCGCTGCCCTATCTGCTGGCGCTGGTGATGGCATCGAACATCGGCAGCGTCGCGACTATCACCGGCAATCCGCAGAACATGATCATCGGCAATTTGTCGCAGCTTTCCTACGGCAGCTTCGCCGCTGCGCTGACGCCGGTCGCGCTCGCCGGGCTTGTCCTCGTTTTCGGATTCGTCGTGGCGATCTGCCCGGGTGATTTCCTGCGCCCGCAGCTGGCGCGCACGATCGCTCTAAAGCCGCGCGTCAACCGCCCGCTGCTCGCGACCTCGCTCGCTGCGACGGCGCTTGCCATCGCCGGATTTTTCTTCGGCATCGCGCCGCCCGAGGTTGCCATCGTGCTCGGCGCCTTGCTGCTACTGCATCCGATCAAGCCGCAACGCGTCTATCGTGAGATCGACTGGTCCCTGCTGGTGCTGTTCGTCGGCCTGTTCATCGTGCTCGCCGGCGCCGAAAAGGCGCTGCTGACGCCCGCGTTGCGCAGCGCTGTCGCCGATGCCGGGCTCGCGCGCGTGCCGGTGCTGACGGCGATTGCCGCAGCCTTGTCGAATCTCGTCAGCAACGTGCCGGCGGTGTTGGCGCTGGCGCCGTTTGTCGGGGGGATCGCCGATCCGCAGCGCGCCTGGCTGGTGCTGGCGATGGCGTCGACCTTCGCCGGCAATTTCACCATTCTCGGCTCGGTCGCCAATCTCATCGTCGTCGAGCAAGCGCGGCGCCACAGGGTGACGATCGGCTTCTGGGCGTATTTCCGCATCGGCGCGCCGCTGTGCTTGGCGACGTTGGCGCTCGGCGCGTGGTGGCTCGGAAGTTGAGCCGAAAAAAGGCCGCGTCAGCGGTTGCTGCCGGCGCGGCCTTCATTGAAAGGCGGAGATTACGCGGCGATCTGCTCGATCGGCCGCGACGTGTTGGCGGCGACGGCTTTCTGCAGCTTTTCGACGGCACGCACCTCGATCTGGCGGATGCGCTCGCGCGACACCGCGTATTTATGCGAGAGCTCTTCGAGCGTCGCGGGCTCGTCCTTGAGGCGCCGCTCGACGACGATCTCGCGCTCGCGCGGATTGAGCTTCTTGAGCGCCGCGCCCAAGAGCCCGCGCCGGCGCCGTCCTTCTTCGATGTCGCCGACCAAGGTCTCCTGCGACGGCCGCTCGTCCGGCAACAGCTCGAGCCATTCGCTGTCGGCGTCGCCGCTCAGCATAGCGTTGAGCGAATTGTCGACGCCGCCAAGGCGCCGGTTCATCTCGATCACTTCGCCTTCCGGCACATCGAGCTCGGTCGCAATCTTGCCGACCGTTTCGGGCGAGAGATCGCCTTGCTCGAATTCCTCGAGCCTTGCCTTGAGACGGCGCAGGTTGAAGAACAGCTTTTTCTGCGCGGCGGTGGTGCCAATCTTCACCAGCGACCAGGAATGAAGGATGTATTCCTGGATCGCGGCGCGGATCCACCACATCGCATAAGTGGCGAAGCGAAAGCCGCGCGCCGGCTCGAACTTCTCGGCCGCTTGCATCAAGCCGATATTGCCTTCGGCGACCAGATCGGCGAGCGGCAGGCCATAGCCGACGAAGCCGCGGGCGATCTTCACGACCAGCCGCAGATGGCTGCCGACCAACTCGTCGAGCGCGGCGCGATCGCCCTTGTCGTGCCATCGGGTCGCGATATCGCGTTCGCGCTCCGGTGTCAGCATGGGGTAGCGCTTGGCCTCTTCAACGAAGCGCGTCAGTGTGGAATCGAGCTTGATGTTCATTGGCGGCATCCATTCTTTCTGCCAATTCGGAGCCGTGTGATTCGTT
>DATGLO010000630.1:0-5657 GCA_035294105.1 Allostellaceae bacterium | reverse complement strand
AAGTCGACGCTCTTCAACGCGCTGACGGCGACGCAAGCCGCCGAGGCGGCGAATTATCCGTTCTGCACCATCGAGCCCAATGTCGGGCGCGTGGCCGTGCCCGACGAGCGGCTCGAAGTCTGCGCCAAGCTCGCCAAATCGGCGAAGATCGTGCCGACGCAGTTGGAATTCGTCGACATTGCGGGTCTCGTGCGCGGCGCGTCGAAAGGCGAAGGCCTCGGCAACCAGTTCCTCGGCCATATCCGCGAGGTCGACGCCATCGCCCATGTGCTGCGCTGTTTCGAGGACGGCAACGTCACACATGTCGAAGGCTCGATCGATCCGATCCGCGACGCCGAGGTGGTTGAGACCGAGCTGATGATCGCGGATCTCGAAACTCTCGAGAAACGCGCCGCCGCCGCTATCAAAAAGGCGCGCGGCGCCGACAAGGAAGCAAAAGCCTTCTTGGACGTCGCCGAGCCGGTGCTGGAGCTGTTGCGCGACGGCAAGCCGGCGCGCGCGGCGAGCCTCTCCAACGAGCAGAAGCCGATCCTCAAGGGGATGCAGCTCCTATCGGCCAAGCCCGTGCTCTATGTCTGCAATGTCGACGAGGCGAGCGCCGCCACCGGCAACGCGCAATCGCAGCGCGTCGCCGATTACGCCGCGGCGCGCGGCGCCGTTAGCGTCGTCATCTCGGCGGCGATCGAAGCCGAGGTCGCGGTGCTCGGCGACGAGGCCGAGAAGAAGGAATATCTCGAGACCTTGGGCCTCAGCGAGCCCGGCCTCGCCCGCGTCATCCATGCCGGCTACAAGCTGCTCGATCTCGTCACCTTCCTCACCGTCGGCCCCAAGGAATCGCATGCCTGGACGGTGTGGCACGGCGCCAAGGCGCCGCAAGCCGCGGGCGTGATCCATACCGATTTCGAGAAAGGCTTCATCCGCGCCGAAACCATCGCCTATGCGGATTTCGTCGCCTGCGGCGGCGAGCAAGGCGCGAAGGACGCCGGCAAGATGCGTTTGGAAGGCGCCGATTACATTGTCCAGGACGGCGACATTTTTCACTTCCGTTTCAACGTGTGAGAGCAATCGCACGGAGGCCGAGGCTTCCGCAACGCGGTCCGGTCTTCTAAGATCGGAGCAATAACGACCAAACCGAGGAGGAGTGAGGCTATGGGTAAAGACATCACACTGAAGTCGAAGGACGGTTTCGAGCTCGGCGCCTATGTAGCCGAGCCGCAAGGCAAGCCGCGCGGCGCCATCGTCGTCATCCAAGAGATTTTCGGCGTCAACCACCACATCCGCTCGGTCACCGATCGCTATGCGCAGCTCGGCTATCTCGCCATTGCGCCGGCGCTGTTCGATCGCGGCGAGAAGAATTTCCAATCCGGCTACGACGGCAGCGCGATGGACAAGGCGCGCGGCTTGACCCAGAAGATTTCGCTCGACGATCGCCTCGCCGACACGCAAGCGGCGATCGACCACGTGAAGTCGGCCGGCAAGGTCGCGGTGCTCGGCTATTGCATGGGCGGCTCGATCGCCTTCCTCTCGGCCACCCGCCTCAACGGCGTCTCGGCCGCGGTCGGCTATTACGGCGGCCAGATCGCGCAGTTCCACACCGAGAAGCCCAAGGCGCCGATCATGCTGCATTTCGGCGAGAAGGATCAGAGCATTCCGCTAAGCGATGTCGAGAAGATCAAGGGCGCGCATCCCGATGCGCCGATCTTCGTCTATAACGGCGCCGGCCACGGCTTCCATTGCGACGAGCGCGGCTCGTTCAACGCCGAAGCGGCGCAGGTCGCCGCCTGCCGCACCCAGGAATTCCTCGCCAAGCACATAGGCTGAGGCAAAGAACCCTCACCCGCCTCCGCCTCGCTAAGCTCGGCGTCGGCACCCTCTCCCGCGAGCGGGAGAGGGAGGGGCCCGCGCGAAGCGGGGGAGGGTGAGGGAATCGTCAGAACGCGCGGGTTATTCGCCCGCGCGTTAATTTTTATCGCCCCGCGCCTGCTCCACCCGCGGCGCGGGTTTTCATCTCCGGAAACAATGTCAGCAGCCCGTCGCGCGAGGCGGCGGCGACGCCGCGCTCGGTGATGAGGCCGGTGACGAGCCGCGCCGGCGTCACGTCGAAGGCGTAATTCGCCGCGGGACTTTTCTCAGGTGTGAGCCGCACGCGCGTCACCTCGCCCTTGTCGTCGAGGCCCGCAATATGCGTGACCTCGCCGGCGTCGCGCTCCTCGATCGGGATTTGGCGAACGCCGTCGTCGAGCGACCAGTCGATCGTCGGCGACGGCAGCGCGACATAGAACGGCACGTTATTGTCGTGCGCCGCGAGCGCCTTCAGATAGGTGCCGATCTTGTTGGCGACATCGCCCGACGCCGTGGTGCGGTCGGTGCCCACGATGCAGAGATCGACCTGGCCGTGCTGCATCAGATGGCCGCCGGCATTGTCGGCGATGACGGTATGCGGCACGCCATGCTGGCCCAATTCCCAAGCGGTGAGGCTCGCGCCCTGATTGCGCGGCCGCGTCTCGTCGACCCAGACATGGACCGGAATGCCGCGATCATGCGCGAGATAGATCGGCGCCAGCGCCGTGCCCCAATCGACCGTCGCCAGCCAGCCGGCATTGCAATGCGTGAGAATCTCGGCGCGCGCGTTCTTTTTGCGATGCGCCGCCTCGATCAGCGGCAGGCCCGCGGCGGCGATGCCGCGATTGATCGCGACGTCTTCCTCGCAAATCTCGCCCGCGCGTCGATACGCGGCCGCGGCACGCGCGGCGGGCGCCAGCGGCGCAAGCAGCCGGCGCATCTCCTCGATCGCCCAGCGCAGATTGACGGCGGTCGGCCGCGTCGCGAGGAGCGTCTTGGCCGCGGCCTCGATCGCGGCATCGCTGGCCGCGGCGCGCATCGCCAGCGCCATGCCGTAAGCCGCCGCGGCGCCGATGAGCGGCGCGCCGCGCACCTGCATCGACTTGATCGCATGCGCCGCTTGATCGAGCGTCGTCAACGACAGCGTGGCGAGCGCATGCGGCAGCCGCGTCTGGTCGATGATGCCGACGCCGGCGCCGTCCGGCTCGAGCCAGATCGTGCGCATCGGCCGTCCGGCGACAAGCACAGGCGCTAACCCTTGTTGAAGACCCGCGCGCCGATCGCGTCGAGCTTGGCGAGCGCCACCGGATCGCGCTGCGCCGCGGGCGTGATGACGGCGTTGTCGAGCGCGTGGCGGCAGCCTTGCGGGCAATCGCGATCGCGCGCCGCATGCGGCACAGTCGCCTTGATCAGGGCTTTCGCCATGTCGGCATTCTTATGCAACACTTTGAGGATCATCTCGACCGTGACGTGATCGTGGTCGGGATGCCAGCAATCGTAATCCGTCACCATGGCGACGGTCGCGTAGCAGATCTCGGCTTCGCGCGCGAGCTTCGCCTCGGGCATGTTGGTCATGCCGATCACGTCGCAATGCCATTGCTCGCGATAAAGGTTGCTCTCGGCGAGGGTCGAGAATTGCGGCCCTTCCATCACGAGATAGGTGCCACCGCGCTTCAAGCTGAAGCCCGCCTCCTGCGCGCCATGCGCCAGATGCTCGCCGAGGCGGTGGCAAACGGGATGCGCCATCGATACATGGGCGACGCAGCCCTTGCCGAAGAAGCTCTTGGCGCGCGCGAAGGTGCGGTCGATGAATTGATCGACCAGCACGAAGGTCCCGGGCGGCAGGTCGACACTGAGGCTGCCGACGGCGGAAAGCGAGATCAGGTCGGTGACGCCGGCGCGCTTCAGCGCGTCGATATTGGCGCGGAAGTTGATCTCGGAGGGCGGGATGGTGTGGCCGCGGCCGTGGCGCGGCAGGAAGACCACGGGCGCGCCACCCAAGCGCCCGAAGCACAGCTCGTCCGACGGCTCGCCGAAGGGCGACCATTGATGCCGCCATTCGACATCGGCCAACCCGTCGATCTGATAGAGGCCGCTGCCGCCGATGATGCCGATGACTGTCATAGCGACAGTGTGGATGGCGGCGCGGAAGACGGCAACTCGTTAGTGGACGTCGGCCCAGATGCGGCGCTTGGCGGCGTAGAGGATGCCGGTCAGCACGAGCAGGAAGATCAGCACCTTGGCGCCGGTGCGTTTGCGATCTTCGAGATTGGGCTCGGCCGCCCAGGTGAGGAAGGTGACGACGTCATGCGCTTCCTGCGCCGTCGTCGCCTTGGTGCCGTCGTCATAGGTGACGACACCGTCCGAGAGCGGCGGCGGCATCGCGATGTGATGGCCGGGGAAGACGACGTTGTAATAGCTGTTGTCCGGCATCTTCTCGCCCGCCGGCGGATTCTGGAAGCCGGTGAGGATGCCGTAGACATAATCGGGGCCGCTGTCTTCCCACGGCATCGCGCCGAGACCGCCGGCGCGCTCTTTGACGATCAGCGACAGATCGGGCGGCAACGCGCCGTTATGCGCGGCGCGATTGGCCTGGTCGTTCGGGAAAGGCGGCACGAAATGATCGGACGGGCGGCCCGGGCGCTGGAACATCTCGCCCTGATCGTTCGGTCCGTCGGTGACCTGCTTCTGCGCCGCGATCGCCTTCACCTGGTCTTCCGTGTAGCCGAGGCCGCCATTCATGCCGTTGGGGCCGAGATCGTCATAGGTGACGAGGTTCAGCGAATGGCAGTTCGAGCAGACGTTCTGATAAACCTCGAAGCCGAGCTGCAGCGCCGCGCGATCGAAGGTGCCGAACGGCCCTTCGAAGGACCAGCCGGGATGCGGGATCGGCCCGCCCTCTTCGTCCTGGGCAAAGGTAGCGGGCGCGAACAGCACGCAGGCGCCGATGAGAGCGAAGGCAAAACGGCGCATCACGGCTTCTCCATCGGCGCCGTCGCGCCGGCAACTCTGCCGCCGCCTTTGGTCACCGCGGCGCTGATGCTGGTCGGCAGCGGCAACGGCCGCTCGAAAATGCCGATCAGCGGGAAGAGGATGAGGAAATGGACGTAGTAGTAGAGCGTCGCGGCACGCCCGATGACGATCCACCAGCCCTCGGGCCGATGCGCCCCGACCGCGCCGAGGACGAAAACGTCGATGACGAGCAGCCAAAAGACCCACTTATAGGTCGGGCGGAAGCGCGCGCTGCGAACCGGCGAGGTGTCGAGCCAGGGCAGGATGAACAGGAGGAAGATCGAGCCGAACATGGTCAAGACGCCGGCGAGCTTCGCCTTGATGAAGAGGATATCCGGCACCGAGCGCAGCATCGCGTAGAACGGCAGGAAGTACCATTCGGGCACGATCTCGGGCGGCGTCTGCAGCGGATTGGCGCGAATGTAGTTCTGCGGATCGCCGAGCGCGTTCGGGAAATAGAAGACGAAGATGCAGAAGATGATCAGGAACACGCCGAGGCCGAAGCTGTCCTTGATCGTGTAATAGGGATGGAAGGGAATGCTGTCCTGCGGCCCTTTGCGGTCGATGCCCAAGGGATTGTTCGAGCCGTGGGTGTGCAGCGCCATCAGATGCAGCCCGACGACACCGAGGATGACGAAGGGCAAGAGGTAATGCAGCGCGTAGAACCGGTTCAGCGTCGGATTGTCGACCGCGAAGCCGCCCCAGAGCCATGTGACGATGTCGTTGCCGACGACGGGTATTGCGCCGAAGAGATTGGTGATGACGGTCGCGCCCCAATAGCTCATCTGGCCCCAGGGCAGCAC
>DATGLO010000629.1:0-4170 GCA_035294105.1 Allostellaceae bacterium | reverse complement strand
AAAGTGCGTTTCCAGGATTCGCGGCGCTTCTCCTCGCTGGCGACGAATTCCTGATAGTAGATCGGCTTCATCCGGGTCCAGATGCCGCCCGGACTGCGGAAGTCGGGCACGCCCGATTCGGTCGAGATGCCGGCGCCGGTGAAGAAGACCGCGCGCTTCGATTGCCGGATGAGGCGCGCGAGCTCCTCGCGTGCCGAATTCTGCGATGTCATGGCGGTATCATAGGGTAGAAAGACGGCATGGCGAAGCCACCAGCCGCCGCGGCGGCCACCCTGCCCGATCTGTTGCGCACCGGACTGGAGGTCGTGTTCGTCGGCATCAACCCGTCGCTCTATTCGGCGGCGCAAGGGCATTACTTCGCGCGCAAGACCAATCGCTTCTGGCCGGCCTTTTCGCGCTCGCGGCTGAGCGTCAAGGCGCGCCAGGGCCTCGGCGTCGAGCGGCTCGAGCCGATCCACGATCGCGTGCTGCCCGCCTACGGCTTCGGCTTCACCGATCTCGTAAAGCGCCCGAGTCCGCGTGCGACCGATCTCGCGCGCAACGAGGCTGCGGACGGCGTCGCGGCGCTCGCGCGCAAGATCAAGCGCTACCAGCCGCGCTTTGCCTGCTTTCACGGCGTCACCGTCGGCCGCCCGGTGCAACGCGTGCTGGCGCCGGAATTGGCTGAGATTGGGTTGGGTCTGCAACCTTATCGTATCGGCATGACCCGCGTCTTCGTCGTGCCCAATCCCAGCCCGGCCAACGCCCATTTCACCCCCGCCGATCAGGCGCGCTGGTATGACGCGCTCGCGGAGGCGCTTGATGAATTGCGCGAATGACGGCACCATCGCCCCAAGCCAGCGAGGAGGAAACGGATGACGCAGCCCGTCACCATCGTCAACGTCGCCGATCTGCCGCTCGAAGGCGTGCAGCGCGGCCGCGTCAACATGATCCGGCGCAAGCGCCTGCCGCTCGAGACCGGCGTGCCCGGCGTGACCTGCGAATTCTCGCTCTCGATCGTACCCGACGGCTATTTCACCCCGCGCCACCGGCATAATTTCGATCAGATCCGTTACACGCTGACCGGCGTGCAGAGCACGGGTTACGGCGATCTCGGGCCGGGCGAGATCGGCTATTTCCCCGAGGGCGCCTATTACGGGCCGCAGGCGCAGAAGGGCGAATGCTCGACGCTGGTGCTGCAATTCCAGGGCGCGAGCGGCGAGCATCTGCTGTCGAACGAAGAGATGAATGCGACCTATCAGAAGATGATGGCCGCAGGTGCGGTGTTCGAAGACGGCATTTATCGCGGCACCACGTCCTCGGGCGGCAAGAGGAACAAAGACTCCTATGTCGCGATCTGGGAAGAGCACGAAGGCAAGAAGCTCACCTTCCCCAAGGCGCGCTATCGCACGCCCGTGATGATGCAGCCGCAATTCTACAACTGGCTGCCCGATCGCGAGCGGCCGGGGCTCGAGACGAAGCATCTCGGCACCTTCAACGAAATGCGCACCGGCATCGGCTTCTTCCGCCTGCTGCCGGGCGCGACGCTGCCCGCGGCGACGCAAAAAGATGCCGAGATCCGCTATCTCGTCGAAGGCGCGTGCAACTATGGCGGCCGGTGCTATGGCGACGGAACCTATCTCTACATTCCGCCCGGCGCCGCCACGGAGGAATTCGCATCGGACAGCGGCGCCACGTTCTTTTACATTTCGCTGCCGCTGATCGCCGAGTTCGCGGCGCGGCAGCGCGACAAGGAACAAGCGCGCGCGGCGGCGGAGTAAGCCTAAAACTGCTCATCGTTATGCCCGGAATTGTTCCGGGCATCTACGTGTCAGAAGCAACTCGTGGATGGCCGGGACGAGCCCGGCCATGACGTAACCAGGGATCGGGGAGGACGAATGAGCAAACGAATTTGCACGTTACTGACATTGTTCGCAGCTTTAACAGCGGCCGGTGCCGCGCACGCCGCCGATCACATCCGCGTCGGCACACCGGAAGGCACGGCCTATGTTTTCGCGCCGATCGATGTCGGCAACGGCGCCGGGATTTTCGCCAAGGCCGGGCTCGAGGTCGAAAAGCTGAATTTCGGCGGCGGCGCCAAGCTCGAGCAGGCGATGTCGGCGGGCGCGATCGACATGTCGGTCGCCGGCAATATCGGCCTGGCCTACGCGACCAAGGGCGTGCCGGAAAAGGCGGTTGCGGTGCTCGCCGGGCCGCCGATCGAGATGTCGGTTATCATTCGTGCCGACGGCGACATCAGGAAGGTCGAGGATTTGAAAGGCAAACCGATCGGCGTCGGCGGCCCGACCTCGCTGACCGCGTGGCTCGCCTTGCAGCTCTCGCGGCATGAAGGCTGGGGCCCCGACGGGGTGAAGCGCGTGCCGGTCGGCGATATGTCGAGCCTCGTCGCCGCGCTCGAGACGAAGAATGTCGACGGCATCGTCGGTCCTGTCGAAGGCGGCTTTCTGCTGCAGCAAAAGGGCCAGGGCAAGGTGCTGCTGACCTACGGTCCCATCCTGCCCGAATTCATCACCCACGGCATGTTCGCGAACAACACCCTCATCGCGCAGCATCCCGACACGGTGCGCCGCTTCGTTCATGCGTGGTTCGATACCATCAACTACATGCGCACGCACAAGGCCGAGACGATCAAGTTGACCGAGCCCGTGACTCATCTCCCGCCCGATATCGCCGACAAGGTCTACGATCTCGAAACGCCGGCGCTGTCGACCACCGGCAAATTCGACCAAAAAGCGCTGGCGGCGACGATGCAGTCCTTCGTCGACCTTGGACAAATCGACAAGCTGCCGGCCGATACCTCGGCGCTCTATACGACGCAGTTTTTGCCGTAAGGCTGAATTCCGGACCGTCATTGCGATCGAAGCGAAGCGATCCAGCATTACCTACGCTGCCCTGGATCGCTTCGTCGGCCCGTTGGCCCCTCGCCATGACGGCGGAAAGACTATTCGGCCGCGCGCGAGAGACCGAGCTGGTGCTCGACCAGCTCGGCATAAAGCCCGCCGCGTGCGATCAGCGCTTCATGCGTGCCGGTCTCGACCAGCTTGCCGCGATCCAAGACGGCGATCATCGAGGCGTCGCGGATGGTCGACAGGCGATGCGCGATGACGATGGTCGTGCGCTCTTGCATCAGCGCGTCAAGCGCGGCGCGTACCTGCGCCTCGCTCACCGCATCGAGATGCGAGGTCGCCTCGTCGAGGATCAACACCGGCGCGTTTTTGAGGAACGCGCGGGCGATCGCGACGCGCTGGCGCTGGCCGCCCGATAGCTGCACGCCGCGCTCGCCGACTTTCGTGTCGAGCCCTTCGGGCAAGCTCGCGACGAATTCCGCCAACGCCGCGCGCTCGATCGCCGCGCGCACATCCTCTTCGCTCGCCTCGGGCCGCGCCAAGAGAACGTTGGCGCGCAAGCTGGTGTTGAAGAGATAGGTGTCCTGCGCGACGAGGGCGATGCGGCCGCGCAGATGATCGAGCTGGTATTGCTTGAGATCGGTGCCGTCGAGGGTGATATCGCCGCTGCTCGGATCCCAGAAGCGCAGCAGCAGATTGCCGAGCGTCGTCTTGCCCGAGCCCGAGGGCCCGACCAGCGCCAAGGTCGCGCCCGGCGCGATGTCGAGCGTGAGATCGCTCAGCGCCGGACGCTGGCGGCCGGGATAGGTGAAGCTGACATGGTCGAGCCGCACCGCTGAGCCACCGGAAGCGGGAGCCGGCGGGGCAAGAGGCCCATCGGTCACCGGCACCGGCTCGCTGTGCACCTTCTGCAAGCGATGCGCCGAACCGAAAGTGTCGGCGAGCTGGCGGCTGACATAAGCGATCTCCGACACCGGCAGGAACGCGGCGACCGCGAGCAAGGTCAGGAGCGGCAGGATGGTCGGGTCGAGCTTGCCCGACGTCGCGAGATAAGCGCCGGTCATGGCGACGCAGAGGCCGCCGAGGCCGGTGGCGACTTCGAGCGCCGCCGTTTGCAGCGACAGGTCGCGATAAAGCGTCAGCCGCAGCTTGTGATAGTCGCCGACCAGCTTGAGGAAATCGTCGCGTCGCGGCGCAACCGCCTGGAAGGCGACCAGCTCGGAAAGACCCTGGATCGTATCGGTGACATAAGCCGTCATGCGGCCCAGGCCTTCGCGCGCGGCGGCGCCGAGCCGGTCGACCCGGCGGCGCGCGAAAACGGGCG
>DATGLO010000628.1:0-4625 GCA_035294105.1 Allostellaceae bacterium | reverse complement strand
CGCTCGTCGACGAGACCGACGCGGCCGAGGCTGTCGCGGAAGGCGACGAGCTTCTCGCTGAGGAGCTTCACCCGCACCGGCGGGCAATCGGGCTCGGGCAGTTGGCTCGCGAACAGCGCCGGTATCCAATAGCGCCGCATCAGCCGGCCCATCGGCGTGCCGGGCCCCGTTTGCGTCAGCAGCTCGTTTTCTTCGCGCGATAGCATGTTTCCGTCCCGGCCCGTTTTCAGCGTTAGAATGGGCGAAAAATGCTACCCCGCCGATTGAGTGTCAATCAGGTCAATCCCCGGTCTCGGCTTGGATTGCGGCGGGGCGGATGGTCACGAACAGCCCGATCGTTATCGCGAAGAGCAGGCTGACGGCGAACAGCAGCGAATGGTGGATCCCGATGCCGCTGCCGACGACGCCGACGCTGACCCCCGCGAAGGCGCGCAACCCGACCTGCGCCATGCTGAAGAGGCCGAGGACGCGGCCGCGGATCTCGGCCGGCGCGTGGATTTGGACGAGGGTCTGGTTCATCGAGTTGTAGCTGAGCTCGACGAAGCCGGCGCAGAACATCAGCCCCACGGCGAGCGGGTAGGACGTCGTCATGGCGAAGCTGCCGAGGGCGCAGCACCAGATCATCACGAGGACGAAAGGCGTCATCAGCCGCGGTTGCAGCCAGCCGGTGGCTTCGAGGGCGAAGCCCGCGACCAGCGCGCCGCACGCATCCGCGCCGAGCAGCATCGCATAAAAGATGCCGGCATCGCCGTGGCCGAGGTCGTGCGCGAATTCCGGCATCTGCGCCTGATAGCCGTTGGCGACCAGGAAAGCCGCGGCGCCCGACAACAGGATCATCGAGGTGATGATGCGATTGCCGCGGATCGCATCGATCGTCATCACGACGTCGGAGAAGCCGCGCACCGGCCGCGGCGGCGGCCGGTTCTTTTGGAATTTCGGCCCGTAAGGCGCTTTCCACAGCCACAAGGCCAGCGGCGTATAGAAAAGAATGTTGAGCAGGATGCCGTGCGCCGGGCCGAGCGCGAGCAAGATGGCCCCGCCGACGGCGGGCCCCGCAAGCAAGCCGAGATAGCGCGAGGTCGCGCTCAGCCGCACCGCGCTCGGCAGGCGCTCGCGCCCGACGATGTCGTGCAGGATCACCTGGCTCGGCGTGCCCCAGAAGACGCTGGCGATGCCGTGGACGGTGAGGATGACGATCGCGTGCCACCATTCGAGCCAGCCGGTGATGAAGAGGATGCCCCAGGTCAGCGAGCACGACATGAAGAGCACCATGCCGATCTGGATGAGGCGCCGCGGATCGTATTTGTCGGCGAGCGCGCCCATGTAGACGCCGAAGAACAATGTCGGCAGCCAATGCGCGATGATCGCGAAGCCGGCGAGCGCGGGCGACTGGAATTTCTGGAAGATCATCCAGTAGCTGATGACGTGCTCGATACTATCGGCCATCATCGCGAAGGCGGAATAGATGAAATAAGAGCGGAAGCCGGCATCGCGCAGCGCGGCGAAAGACTGCTTCGGCGGCCGCGCGGCGGCTGCCGGGTTTCGCTGGTCGGTCAAATCGTTTCTTTCGTTAAATCAAAACGCCAACGGTATCCGGACGATCCGCACCAACTTAGCATGCTTCTAGATCGCAACGTCTGTTCTTGGCGGAGCGCGCCTATGCGCTCAGGTCATAACGCGGTGCCGCCGCGGCACTCCGTCAATGCCGGCGGATGTCGTTGTTGGCGCGGTGGTCACCGCCGAGCCAGCGTTTCAGCTCGCTATGCGCATCGGCGCGGCGCCGGGCGTTGATCGCCTCGACATTCGCGGCATCGACGGTGAATTCGACCTTCAGCCCGTCCGGGCTCGTCACATAAAGCGAGACGCAGTAGCCGTGGTCGGTGACGCGATGGTCGATACCATGCGCCTTCACGCGCGCGAGCAACTCGTCGAAAGTCTTTTGCGAGGCTTTGACGGCGACATGCCACCAGCCGCCGCCCGGCGGCAGGATCGCCCTCGCTTTCTCGTAAATGTCCGCATCCGCGAATTGGAAGAAAGCAAGGGCGCCGCCATCGCCGAGCGCGAAGAAGGTGTGGCAATAATCGAACTCGCGCCCGAAATCCTGGTGATAGGTGCGTTCGCACCAGGTCGCGACCAAAGGCAGGCCGAGAATGTCTTCGAAGAAATGCCGGTTCGCTTCCTGATCCTTCACCACGAAGGCGTGGTGATGCAGGCGCGAGGGCAGCTCGGCGAGCGTCGCGCCCTGGCGTTTCGCGTCGGGTTGATCGAGCATCGGCTTCCTCCTTGGGGCGCCTCATCCCATGATATAACGCTCGGCGAGACGCGCCAAACGGGAGGATAGCATGGCCTACGAGCTTTATTACTGGCCCTCGACGCCGGGCCGCGGCGAATTCGTTCGCCTCGCCCTCGAGGAAGGCGGCGCCGATTACGTCGATGTCGCACGGCGCAACGGCGGCATGCCCAGGATGATGAAGCTCATGAACGGGCCGCAGACCGCGACGCCGCCCTTCGCGCCGCCCTTTCTCAGATCGGGCAAGCTGGTGATTTCGCAGACGGCGAACATCCTCCTTTATCTCGGTCACGCGCTGGCGCTGGCGCCGGCGAACGAGGCGGGGCGGCTTTGGACCAACCAGCTCCAGCTCACCATGGCCGATTTCGTCGCCGAGGCGCATGACACCCATCACCCGATCGCGTCCTCGCTTTATTACGAAGAGCAGAAGCGCGAGGCGAAGCGCTATGCCGAGACGTTCCGCAAAGAGCGCGTGCCGAAATACCTGGGCTATTTCGAGAAGGTGCTGGCGCGCAACGCGAAGGGCGAACGTTATCTCGTCGGCGCGCGCCTCACTTATGCAGATCTCTCGCTGTTCGAGATCGTCGCCGGCATGCGCTATGCCTTCCCGAAGCTCATGAAGCGCCAGGAGAAGAAGTATCCGCTGGTGGCGGCGCTCGCCGAGCGCGTCGCCGCGCGGCCGCGCATCGCGGCCTATCTCTCGTCGAAGCGGCGCCTGCCCTATGATCAGGTCGGCATCTTCCGGCATTATGCGGAACTCGACGGCTGAAAGCACCTCTCCCCGCCGGGGAGAGGGAGTTGTTAGGATCGCGCGGAATCAATCGGAGGCAAGCATGGGCGTGTTGATCGATGGCAAGTGGACCGACGGCGAACTGCCGCAAGAGACGGCCCAGAGCGGCGCGTTCAATCGCGTCGACAGCGTTTTCCGCAACTTCATCACCGCGGACGGCTCGTCGGGCTTCAAGGCCGAGGCCGGACGCTATCACCTTTATGTCGCCTATGGCTGCCCCTGGGCGCATCGCACGCTGATTTTCCGCGCACTCAAGAAGCTCGAAGGGGCAATCTCGGTTGCGTATGCGCTCCCCGGCATCAAGGCGCAGGGCTGGACCTACGGCGAGAGCGCCGCTTTCCCCGAATGCGAGCCCGACCGCGTCAACGGCTTCACCTATCTGCATCAGGTCTATAGCGCGAGCGAGCCCCACTACACCGGCAAGGTCACGGTGCCGACCTTGTGGGACAAGAAGACGCGGAAGATCGTCAACAACGAATCGTCCGAGATCATCCGCATGCTCAACAGCGAGTTCCGCGGCATCGCCGGCGACGACACGGATTACTATCCTGCGCCGCTTCGCGCCGAGATCGATCGTTGGAACGAGCTGATCTATCGCACCGTCAACAACGGCGTCTATCGCTGCGGCTTCGCGCGCTCGCAAGCGGCCTATGAAGAGGCTTACGACGCCCTCTTCGATACGCTCGACAAGCTCGAGGACCATCTCGGCCGCCATCGCTATCTCGTCGGCCATCAACTGACCGAGGCGGATTGGCGGCTCTTCCCGACGTTGGTGCGGTTCGATGTCGCCTACAATTCAATTTTCAAATGCAATCGCAGCCGTATCGCCGACATGCCGAATCTGCTCAATTATATGCGCGAGCTTTACGCTGTGCCGGGCATCGCCGCGACGGTGAAGCCGCGCCATTACGTGATCAACTATTGGGGCATTCCGCGCGTCAACGTGACCGGGATCATCCCGAAAGGGACGCCGGTGGATTACACAGCGCCGCATAACCGCGCGCGGCTCGCGGCCTGAAGCGCATGGGTTGGGGCGGGGGCGATTCCGTCGCAGGGAGCGCCCCGCGCAGAACGCTGCGGATTGCGCTATCCTTCCTCGTCCTTTTCGTTCTTCCTTTGTTGGTGAGTGCTTGCGTGTTCGGTCGCGATAGCGCCGTTCCCTGGTACGAGGCGCGGCGCGATGCGACCGGCCTCGCGCCCGATCCGGCGACAACCCCCGAAGCGGTGATTCAGGTCTATGCCGCGCGCGCGGTGTCGTGGCGCGGCATCTTCGCCGTTCATACCTGGGTTGTGGTGAAGCCGAGCCATGCGGCGCAATTCACGCGCTACGAAGTCATGGGCTTCGGCGTCAGCGCGGGCGCGCCCGCGATCCGCATCGATCGCACCGGCCCGGACAATTATTGGTTCGGCGCCAAGCCGGCGCTGATCCTCGATCGCCGCGGGCCCGGCGTCGACGGGCTTATCGCGAAGGTGCGCGCCGCCGTCGCCTCCTATCCCTATCCCAACGAATATCGCGCCTGGCCCGGCCCCAACAGCAACACTTTC
>DATGLO010000627.1:0-8061 GCA_035294105.1 Allostellaceae bacterium | reverse complement strand
CGCGGCGCTCAGCGACGTCTGGTCGCGGCTGCCGATCCGCCGCGTCGCCTGAAGCGGGCTTATTCGCCTTCCCAGTAATCGAGGCTGGCGCCGGTGCGCGTGAGAAAGCGCATGCCTTGCGGCTTGCCGTCGGGCCCGGGCGGGAATTCGGCATAGACGCCGGTCTTGTTGCTATCGGGATAATCGACCAGCTCGGGCGAGAGGCGCGTGCTGATCGCGAGGTACTTGAGCTCGGCGGCCGCCGAGGTATTGCGGATCTGATGCGCCGTCTCGGGTCCGCCCGGCGGGCAGGCGACCACGTCGCCGCGCTTCAGCGGATAATGCGCATTGCCGACGACCAGCTCGCCCTCGCCTTCGATGACGAAGAACATCTCCTCGTTGACACGGTGGCTGTGCCGCGGAAAGGCGCGCTTGCCCGGCGGCACGATGGTAAGGTTGTAGCCGAGCTTCTGCGCGCCGACATGCGGCGAGATCGCGCCGAGCCTTGCCTCGTAGCTTTGATCGGGCCGCGTCGCGCCGATCGCCTGGCCGTTATGGCCGACGAGACGGAATTCGCTCAGATCGGCGATATTGAGAACGGGCTTCGGCATCGCTTTGCCCTTAGAAAAGATGCTGGCCGCCGGTAATCGGAATCTCGGTGCCGGTGACATAGGACGAATCCGGCGAGCAGAGATAGAAGATCGTCGCCGCGACTTCTTCGGGCTTGCCGAGCCGCCGCTGGGGAATGCGCGGTATCAGGGATTCCGTCTCGGGCGAGAGCATCGCGGTCTCGATCTCGCCCGGCGCCACCGCGTTGACGCGGATGCCCCGCTGCGCGAGCTCCGCCGCCATCTCGCGCGTGAGATCCGATAGCGCCGCTTTCGAGGTCGAATAGGCCGAGCCGGCGAAAGGATGGACGGCATGGCCGGCGATCGAGGTCACGTTGACGATCGCGCCTTTGGCGCGCGCCAGCGGCTCGATGAGTCCGCGCACAAGAAGCAACGGGGTGAAGAAATTGAGTTGGAAGACTTCGCGCCAGTCCGCAACATCGCCGTTCAAGACGCCGAGGCGCTCGTGCGTCGGCGCCTTGGGCGAAACGCCGGCATTGTTGACGAGGGCATCGAGCGGCGCGGCGCCGAGCAGCTCCTTCACCTCGCGGATGAAGCGCTCGACCTCCTTGACCTCGGCAAGGTTGGCAGGGATGTGATGCGTCCAATTGGGATCGCGTTTGCACTCGGCGGGCACGGCTTCGCGCGAGGTGGTGATGATGCGCCAGCCGGCCTCGGAGAAGCGCCGCACCGTTGCGTGGCCGATGCCGCGGCTCGCGCCGGTGAGCAACAGCGTCTTAGGGTCGCCGATCTTCGGTTCGCTCATGGGAACAGCCTTTCGGTTCGCCAGCCCTCGCCTTCGCCTGGATTTTCGCGGCGATAAACGAAGCGGTCGTGAAGTCGAAACGGTCGATCCTCCCAAAATTCGAAATACTGCGGCACCACGCGATAGCCCCTCCAATAAGGCGGGCGCGGCACGGGCTTGCCGGCAAAGCGGGCATCTGCCTCGCGATCGAGCCGCTCGAGCTCGGCCCGGTCTTCATAAGAACGCGATTGCGCCGAGGCCCAGGCGCCAACCTGCGCGCCGCGCGGCCGCGAGGCGAAATAAGCATCGGCCTCGGCGTCGCTGACCAACTCCGCCTTGCCTTCGATGCGGATCTGGCGTAGCAGCGATTTCCAGTGAAAGCACAAAGCGACGCGCGGATTCACGGCGATTTCCTCGCCCTTGCGGCTCTCGATATTCGTATAGAAGACGAAGCCGCGGCGGTCGTAATGCTTCAAGAGCACCAGCCGCGTCGAGGGTGCGCCGTCGCGGCTCGCGGTCGCAACGCTCATGGCTTCCGGCAGGCTGGGCTCTTTCGCCTTGGCCTCGGCGAACCAGCGCGCGAAATGCTCGAATGGCGCGGCAGCGGGCATGACACTCATTGCCGGCAAAGATAATGCCGCCTCCATGTCGATTCAAACCTCTGCCGTTGCTGCACCGGCATCTTCCAGGCAAAATGTGACGAATGAGAGACCCTTATACCGTGCTCGGACTCCGCCGCGGCGTGTCCGACGACGAGATCAAGAAAGCCTATCGCAAGCTCGCCAAGAAGCTGCATCCCGATCTCAACCCGGGCAAAAAAGCGGTCGAGCAGCAATTCAAGGAAGTCACCGCCGCCTACGATTTTCTGTCCGATCCGCATAAGCGTGCACGCTACGACCGCGGCGAGATCGGCGCCGACGGCAGCGAAAAGATGCAGTTCCGCGCCGGCGGGCCTTTTGCGCGCGATTTCGGCGCAGGCGGACCGTTCGGCGCAGGCGCGCGCGCCGGGGCGAGCCGGGCTGGTGCCGGTACCGCCGGCGGCGGCTTCGGTGGCGGGATCGACGATATCATTGCCGAATTTCTCGGCCGCGGCCGCAAAGGCACAGCGGCCGCGGAGCCGACGTCGCGGAAGCTCAAGATCGGCTTCCTCGAAGCCGCACGCGGCGGCAAGCGTCGCGTCGCATTGCCGGACGGCCGCGCCGTCGAAGTAACGATCCCCGCCGGCATCGAGGCCGGGCAAAAGCTGCGTTTGAAGGATCCCCGCGCCGGCGAAATCTTGCTCGAGATCGACATCGACCCGCACCCCCTCTTTACGCGCAAAGATCGCGACATCCATATCGACGTTCCCGTGACGCTGGTCGAGGCGGTGCTCGGTGCAACCATCACCGTGCCAACCATTCATGGTGCCGTGGCACTGAAGGTGCCGCGCGGTTCGAACAGCGGCGGCACCTTGCGCCTCAAAGGCAAAGGCATCGCGAGCAACGGTCAGGTCGGCGATCAATTGGTGAAGCTGCGCATCACCCTCCCCGACCCGCCCGATCCCGAACTCGTCAAGTTCCTCGAACGTTGGGGCGCGGGCCACGCCTATGACGTGCGCGGGAAGATGGAAACCGAGTGATTCGCCTGCTTGCGGCGCGCCGTCATGGCCGCTTAGACTGATCTCGAGAAAGCCGCGCCGCAGGCTGCTCGACCGGCCGCACGCATGAACGACGCATATTCTGGGGAGTCGCCATGACGTCCTTGCAAGATTCCGAAATCCTGACCCGGGTTGGTCCCGGTACGCCGCTGGGCAACCTGATGCGCCATTACTGGTTCCCGGCGCTCAAATCCTCGGAGCTCAAAGCCGACGGCGATCCCGTCCGCTTCATGCTGCTCGGCGAGAAGCTGATCGCTTTCCGCGACACCTCGGGCCGTGTCGGCGTCATGGATCACCGCTGCCCGCATCGCTGCGCCTCTCTCTTCCTCGGCCGCAACGAAGACAACGGCATCCGCTGCGTCTATCACGGCTGGAAATTCGACGTCGACGGCAACTGCGTCGACCAGCCGAACCTGCCGCCCGCCAAGACCTTCATGGACAAGGTCCATTCAAAGGCATATCGCGCACGCGAGCGCAACGGCATCGTTTACGTCTATATGGGCAATGCCGAAGTCCTGCCCGATCTGCCGGACCTCGCCGCGACCCACATTCCCGAAGAAGACGCCGAGATCACCTTCATCGTCCGCAACTGCAACTGGCTGCAAGGCATGGAAGGCGACATCGACACCTCGCATCTGAACTTCCTGCATTTCGGCTCGATGGGGCCGAGCCAGTTCGGGCCGACCGACCAGAACCGCTTCGGCGCGCTGCATCGCGACCCCGATTACATGACCGACGTCACCGATCTCGGCACGATCTACGGCGCCTATCGCCCGGCCGATGCCGGCAATACCTATTGGCGCGTCGCGCACTTCCTCTTCCCATGCTGGACGCTCGCGCCGTTCATTCCTTTCGAGGTCTATCGCATCGCCCGCGCCTGGGTGCCGCTCGACGACACGCATATGATGTTCATCATGATCGGCCCGAAAGAGGGAAATGGCTCGACGCGGGACCAGATCCCGATGCTGCCGAACTCGACCGATTGGCTCGGGCGCTGGCGCTCGGTGCAGAATCAGAGCAACGACTATCTCCTCGACCGCGACCTGCAGCGCAAATCGAGCTTTACCGGCATCGATCACATCCACATTCAGGATCAGGCGGTCACCGAAAGCATGGGCGACATTACCGATCATTCTTTCGAGAACCTCGCCATCAGCGATCGCATGATCGCGGTGACGCGTCGCCGCATCCTGCAAGCCGCCAAGGATCTCGCCGAGAAAGGCACGCTGCCGCCCGGCTCGACGACGCCCGAGGCTTACGGTCGCGTGCGCGGCGGGCATTTCGTTGCTCCCGAGAGCCGCCCCTGGCCCGAGGTCTATCATCATCAGCTCGCGCTGGTGCGCAATCAGGGCACAACCGAAGCTGCCGAATAAGCGAAAAATTCGGCCAACCAGTACGTATCAGGGAGGAATGCGATGAAAGACGCTTTGTTCGCGGCGGCGGTGACGCTTGCCTCGGTGACGCTCGCCACCACGGCTTTTGCCGGCGGGAAATACGATCCGGGCGCGAGCGACACCACGATCAAGATCGGCAACACCTTTCCCTATTCGGGACCTGTCTCGGTCACGGCGCCGCAAGTGCGGCAGATGAAGGCCTACTTCGATTATCTCAACGCCGAAAAAGGCGGCATCAACGGCCGCAAGATCGATTTCGACAGCCTCGACGACGGTTATCAGCCGCCGAAAACCGTGGAGCTGACGCGCCGCCTTGTCGAGCAGGATCAGGTGCTGCTGATGTTCGGCTCCGAGGGCACGCCGACGCAGGTTGCGGTAGAGCCCTATCTCAACAGCCACAAGATCCCGCAGCTCTTCGTCTTGACCGGCTCGAACAGCCTGATCAATCCGGCGAAATATCCCTACACGGTCGCGACCGGATCGAGCTACGGCTTCGAAGGCTATGTCTGGGCGAAATACATCCTCGCCAATCGCCCGAACGCCAAAATCGGCATCTTCTATCAGGATGACGATTTCGGCAGCGACCATATCGACGGCTTCATGAAGGCGCTCGGCGATAAGGCGAAGACCATGATCGTCGGCAAGCAAAGCTATGCGGTGACCGATCCTACCGTCACCTCTCAGATCATCTCGCTGAAGAGCGCCGGCGCCGACACTTTCGTGCTCTTCGCGCAAAGCCGTGCCGCGGCGCAGGCGATCTCGGTCGCGCGCGATCAGGCGGGGCCGAACGCGATGATCTTCGTGCCCTACGTCGCAAGCGCGATGAGCGTGCTCGGCGCCGTCGGCAACGACAAGCTCACAGGCGTGCTCTCGGACGACACCGTCAAAGACACGACCGATCCTCAATGGGCCAACGATCCCGGCGCGCAGGCCTATATCGATTTGATCAATAAATACGTGCCGGAAGCGGATCGCGCGAGCGATCGCTCATCGGCCGGCGGCTATACGGCGGCGCAGGCAATGGCGCGTGTGCTACAGGAAGCCGGCGACGACCTCACCCGCGCCAACATCATGAAGATCGTCACCCATATGGATCATTGGACCTTCCCGATCTATCTGCCGGGGATCAGCCTCAACACGACGCCGGACAATCTCTTTCCGATGAGCGTCATGCAGATGAAGGCCTTCAACGGTACGCGCTGGGTCCTGATCGGCAAGCCGATTTCCGACCAATAACCGCACGACTCGGGGCGGCCGCGAAGCGCGCCCCGCCTTCCCGTCCCACAGCCTTCCCGCTAGGATGCGCAGCAAGCGTCACTTTTTCTGTGCGATGGGTGCATGACCGAGACCAAGCCGCTCATGGCAGGCAAACGAGGCCTGATCATGGGCGTGGCCAACGACCGTTCGATTGCCTGGGCTATCGCCCAAGCGGTTCATACGCAAGGCGCCGAGCTGGCTTTCACCTATCAGGGCGAGAGCTTCGGCAAGCGCGTGAAGCCGCTCGCCGAGAGCGTCGGCAGCGACTTTGTCCTCGATTGCGACGTCACTAACGAAGCGAGCCTCGATTCGGCCTTCGCCGCGATCGGCACGCGCTGGGGCCGGCTCGATTTCCTCGTCCATGCGATCGCCTTTTCCGATCCGAACGAGCTCAAGGGCCGTTACGTCGATACCAGCCGGGCGAATTTCTTGAAGAGCATGGACATCTCGTGCTTTTCCTTCACCGACGCGGTACGCCGCGCATCGGCGTTGATGACCGAGGGCGGCAGCGCAGTGACGTTGAGCTATCACGGCGCCGAGCGCGTGATGCCGCATTACAACGTGATGGGCGTGTGCAAGGCGGCACTCGAGGCGAGCGTGCGGTATCTCGCGGTCGACCTCGGCAAGGATGCGATCCGCGTCAACGCGATCTCCGCCGGGCCGATCAAGACGCTCGCCGCGTCGGGCATCGGCGATTTTCGCTACATCCTCAAATGGAATCAGTACAACGCGCCGCTCAAGCGCAACGTCGCGCTCGAGGAAGTCGGCGGCGCCGCCCTTTATCTATTGAGCGACCTCAGCGCGGGCGTCACCGGCGAGGTGCATCACGTCGACTGCGGCTATCACGTAGTCGGCATGAAAGCGGTCGACGCCCCCGACATATCGGTCGTCTAGGCGGCGCCCTTGGCCGGCAACAGCTTCGGCACGATCTTCCGCTATACGAGCTGGGGCGAAAGTCATGGGCCGGCGATCGGCTGCGTCGTCGACGGCGTGCCGCCGCTGATCGCGCTGAGCGAAGCGGACATCCAGAAATATCTCGACAAGCGTCGCCCCGGCCAGTCGCGCTTCACGACGCAGCGCCAGGAGCCGGATCAAGTGAAGATTCTTTCCGGCGTGTTCGAAGGCAAGACAACCGGCACGCCGATCGGCCTCCTGATCGAGAACGAAGACGCGCGCTCAAAGGATTATGGCGCGATCAAGGACAGCTTCCGGCCGGGCCACGCCGACTACACCTACTGGAAAAAATACGGAATCCGCGATTACCGCGGCGGCGGTCGCTCCTCTGCGCGCGAGACGGCGATGCGCGTCGCCGTCGGCGCGATCGGACGCAAGATTCTCGGCGACGGCATCCGTATCCGCGGCGCGCTGGTGCAGATGGGGCCGCACAAGGTCGATCGCGCCAAATGGGATTGGGACGCGACCCTCGACAATCCCTTCTGGTGCCCGGATCGGCAGATGGCGCAGCAATGGGAAGGCTATCTCGATAGCTTGCGCAAGGCCGGCAATTCGATCGGCGCGGTGATCGAGGTTGTCGCCGAAGGCGTGCCGGCGGGTTGGGGCGATCCCATCTACGGCAAGCTCGACGCCGATCTAGCCAGTGCGATGATGGGCATCAATGCGGTCAAAGCGGTCGAGATCGGCGCCGGCTTCGCCGCCGCGGCGTTAAGCGGCAGCGAGAATGCCGACGAGATGCGGATGAAGGACGGCAAGGTCGCGTTCCTCTCGAACAATGCCGGCGGCATCCTGGGCGGCATCTCGACCGGGCAGGACATCGTCATCCGCTTCGCCGTCAAGCCGACGAGCTCGATCTTATTGCCGAAGAAGACCGTCGACGTGAACGGCAACGAGGTCGAGGTCCAGACCAAAGGCCGGCACGACCCCTGCGTCGGCATTCGCGCCGTTCCCGTTGGCGAGGCGATGATGGCGGCGGTGCTGGCCGATCACATGCTGCGTCACCGCGCGCAATGCGGCTGAGGCGATGAAGAAGCTTTGGCATATCGTTGTCGGCTTCTTCGCGGTGATCGGTGTGCTGGTTTTCCTGATCGTCGCGGCGGGCGTCGGCGTCGCCGTTCATGTTGAATCGAGCGCGCCGAGGATTGCCGACAACACGGTCCTTACGCTCGACCTGACGCAATCCTATCCCGATCAGGCGCCTGACAGCGGCATCGATCGCTTGCTCTATCCCAACCGCCTGACGCTGGTCGACGTACTCGATACGATCCAGCGTGCCGCGAACGACCCGCATGTCGCGGGTATCGTCGCGCGCATCGGCGACAGCGATATGGGCCTCGCCCAAGTCGAGGAGCTGCGCGACGCGATCGCCGCCTTCCGCGCCAAGGGCAAGCGCGCCGTCGCCTATAGCGACACCTTCGGCGAGCTGTCCTCGGGCACGCACAGCTATTATCTCGCCGCCGCCTTCAACGAGATCTGGCTGCAGCCGAT
>DATGLO010000626.1:0-2584 GCA_035294105.1 Allostellaceae bacterium | reverse complement strand
CCTGACCCTGCCACTCGGCCGCGATCCCTTCCGCCAGAGCGCGGCTCTCGACGATCAGCGGGCGCTTGGCGGGCGTCTGCAAAGCCTTGCCGTCGAGCTCGATGGCGAAGCCGCCTTCCGCCGCCAAGACGCATGCCTTTTGGTAGAACCGCTTCATCGCGCTGCTTTGGTCGCGGCTGGGGCGAGGTCGGCAAACGGATCGCGCTCGCTGGCCTCCTCGAAGCCGAAGAAGTTCCAGGTCTCGTGCATATGCGGCGGCAGCGGCGCGGTGACCCGAAGCATCTTGCCGTTGGACCGCGGCAAGGCGATGGCGCGGGCGTGAAGATGCAGCTTCTTGGCTTGCGGCAGGCTCGCGGGATGCGCTGCCGCGCCGCCATATTTGCCGTCGCCGAGGATCGGCGTGCCGAGTTCGAGGCAATGGACGCGCAGCTGATGGGTGCGCCCCGTCACGGGTTCGAGCGCGAGCCAGGCGAAGCGATCGCCGGCGCGGCTGACCGTGCGGTAATAGGTGAGGGCACGGTCGCCTTGCTCGTCGGCGGCAGCGACATGTTCGACGCCGTCTGGTCCGGCCTCCTTGGCAAGCGGCTGATCGATCTTGCCTTGGCGCGGCTTTGGCGCGCCGACGGTGATCGCCCAGTAGACCTTGCGCACGCTCTTGCCGCGAAACTGCTCGGCAAGGCGCGAAGCAGCGCGAGCGCCGCGCGCCAGAACGAGTACGCCGCTGGTGTCCTTGTCGAGGCGATGCACCAGCCGCGGCCGTTCCGGGGCATCGAACCTTAGCGCATCGAGGAGGCCGTCGAGATGCCGGCTCGTGCCGGTACCGCCCTGAACGGCGAGGCCCTCGGGCTTATCGATGACGATGATCTCGTCGTCGCGATAGAGCACGCGCTGTTGCAAGAGCCGCGCATCGGCCGTGCTCGGCGGCGGCCGGCTCGGCTTGGCGCCGGGCAACGGCGCGGCGGGAAGGGGCGGCACACGGATACGCTGGCCGGCAACCACGCGGTCGCTGGCATCGACGCGCTTGCCGTCGAGGCGGATCTGCCCGGTCCGCAAGAGCTTCTCGAGACGGCCGTGGGCGAGCGCCGGGAAATGGCGCTTGAACCAGCGATCGAGTCGGATTTCAGCGTCCTCGGGCGCGACGGTGAGGGTCTGGACGCCGCTCATGCGTCTATGCTAGCGGCGCAGGAAGCGGCAATCCACCCTGTAGAACTCTGGCGTGGCGCGCCGGCCCGCCTCGGCGAGGGCTTAACGGCGCCAGTGGCCTGGGCGCCACACCCACCGGCCGCGCACCAGCACCCAGTTCCCGGGTACCCAGACGGCCTGCGCGTAGGGCGGATGAACATAGCGGCCTGGAAACCAAACATAGCGCCGGCCATTCCAGCGCCAATAGCCCGGCTGCCAGACCCAATAAGCGCCCGGCGCGGCGGTGGGCGGAGGTGGCGCTACTTCGGCCTGTGGCGGCGGCGGCGGGGCAGCCTGGGAAAGGGCAGGGCCGGCGCTGCCCAAAAGCGGCAAAATTGCGGCCGCGACAAACGCGGTATATTTGAACGAACGCTTCATGGTCGAAATCTCCCGGGTTGAGCGCTTGGCGAATTATAGGTTGCGGTCGCTCGTTGCGTTCCCTTCTACTTCCGCTTCGCCTCGCGCAGCTTTTGCCAATAATCGAGCCGTTTCTTGATTTCGCGCTCGAAGCCGGTTTCGAACGGCTCATAGAAATTTTGACGCGGCAATGCGTCGGGAAAATAGTTGAGGCCCGAAAATCCTTCCTCGGCCGTGGGATCGTAAACATAACCCTCGCTGTAGCCGAGGTCGCGCATGAGCTTCGTCGGCGCATTGACCGCGTGCATCGGCGGCATGAGCGAGCCGCTTTCTTTCGCCGAGCGCATCGCGGCGCCAAGTGCGGTATAGGCGGCATTCGATTTCGGCGCGGTTGCGAGATAGATGATCGCTTGCGCGAGCGCGAGCTCGCCTTCGGGCGAGCCCAAACGCTCATAAGCTTCCCACGCCGCGAGCGCCTGCAACAACGCTTGCGGGTCGGCGAGGCCGATATCCTCGGAGGCCATGCGCACCATGCGGCGCGCGATGTAGATCGGGTGCTCGCCGCCGGCGAGCATGCGCGCGAGCCAATAGAGCGCCGCGTCGACATCGGAGCCGCGCACCGATTTGTGCAGCGCACTGATGAGGTTGTAGTGGCCTTCTTGCGACTTGTCGTAGAGCGGCGCCCGCCGCTGCACCGCCGCCATGAGTCCCGCCGTGTCGAGTGGCGCTCCGTCCGGCAGCATCGCCAGCTCTTCGGCGAGATTGAAGATGAAGCGGCCGTCGCCGTCGGCCATGGCCTTCAGCGCCTGGCGTGCTTCGGTATCGAGCGGCAATGTCTTGCCCAACGTCTTTTCCGCGCGTTGCAGCAAGGTATCGAGCGCGCCGTCGTCGAGCCGATGCAGCACGAACACTTGGCAGCGCGACAAGAGCGCGCCGTTCAGCTCGAAAGACGGGTTCTCCGTCGTCGCGCCGACGAGCACGACCGTGCCGTCCTCGACATAGGGCAGGAAGCTGTCTTGCTGCGCGCGGTTGAAGCGATGGATCT
>DATGLO010000625.1:0-5950 GCA_035294105.1 Allostellaceae bacterium | reverse complement strand
CGGCGACTGAGCGGGGATCGGCGGCTGAGTCGGCATCGGCGGAGCGGACATCGGCGGAGCGGACCCGGGCGTCGGCGCGGCGGCCGGCATCGCAGGCGGCGGCGCGGCGCCGGCGGGCAGCAGAACCCAATTGGGATCGCTGCCGCTGAGGGTCAGGTCGTTCTGCGCCAGGGCGATGCGAAGCTGATCGGCGCTGCCGACATAATGCAGAGCGACGCGGGCGCCGTGGCGATCGAGCGAGATCAGATCCGTGCTCTGCACGGCAGCCGTCGTCGCGAGATGTTGGCGTACTGCGACCCAACTATTGAGGTCGTCGGTCGGAACGCTGACCACGAGCGTCGCGGACTGGCTGTAGTCGAGGATGTTCGCTTGCTTCCACGCCTCTTCGACCTGCGCGACCGTGCCCGCGACGGCGCTGGCGAGAAGATCCGCATCGCTTTGGCCGGGATTGGCCGTATAGGTCGCGACCCAACTCTGTTCGCCGCCCGGCGAGCCGGGAACGAAACGCGTGGTGCTGACATCGACGGTCTTGGGGCCGCCCTCGCCTTTGATCGTCGCCCGCGTCACCAGAACATCGTCGTGGTCGTAATTCGCCGAAATCGCCTGAAGATGCGCATCGTCGCCCGCATCGGCGGTTTCGGCATCGATCGCGCTGACATCCTCGACCGCGCCGAGCGGCACCGTCATTGGTACGAGACCCGGCGGCGGGGGAGCTTTCGCCCACGCATCGCGCCACGGATTGGGATCGTCCCAAAGCATCGCACGGCCGTTCGGATTCTTGAGCACAGGTAGAACGACGACCGGCTTGCTCACGGTTTCGGCGAACGGCACGCCGTGCGCGCGCAACAGCTGCTCGACGGCGTTGGGCCGGAAACGGAAGGTGTAAGTCGCGAGATAGCGCACGGTGGAGCGGCGCTCGTTCGCGACTTCGAAACCCTGGATGACCTGATTGAGAATCGTATCGTTGGCCGGCGGTACCTTGCCGCGGTCGCGGGCGAGGGTCAGACGGTCGATCAGCGCGACATAGGCCTTGCGCTCGCCATCGGCACGGGCCGCTTCACGCGCGGCTTGAGCGCTGGCCGCCGTCGCGTCGACGGGAACCGATACGCTAAAAATATCGGCGCGCGTATCGCCCCATGCCGACGTGGTACGCGCCGGCAAGGCCAACGCTACGATCGTCAGAAAGAGCGCGACGCCCCCGAAGCTTCGAGCTTTGTGCACGCAACCTCTCCCGCCCGGGGTCTTAGCTCAGATGCGAAAGCGATTCCATAGATTGGGGCGCGAGATTGGGCAGCCGCCCCTCCTGCGCTAAGCTCGCCGATGAGGAGAGTCGTCATGGAGTTGGGTTTAGCCGGAAAGGTGGCGCTGGTCACCGGCTCGAGTCGCGGCATCGGCCGCGGTATTGCCGAGCTGCTCGCCGCCGAAGGCTGCGCCATCATGCTCACGGGCCGCGACGAAACCGCGCTCGCCGAGACGCAGCGCGCCATCGCCGCGCGCGGCGGCAAAGCCAAGACGCACCTTGCCGAGTTGCGCGATCCCGCGGCACCGGCAGCGCTGGTCGAAGCGGTGAAGCGCGATTTCGGCGGGCTCGACATCCTCGTCAACAATGCCGGCGCGACCAAGCGCGGCGATTTCCTCAAATTGACCGACGAAGATTGGGCCGACGGCTTCGCGCTGAAATTCTTCGCCCATATGCGGCTCGCTCGCGCCGCATGGCCGCTCCTCAAGACCGCCGGCGGCGCGGTGCTGGCAATCGGCGGCAACGGCGCCGCCAAGCCGACCGCCGATTTCACCATCGGCAGCTCGGTCAATGCCGCCGTCGCCGCCTTTCACAAGGCATTGAGCGATATCGGCAAGCGCGACGGCATCCAGGTCAACACCATCCATCCCGGGCATGTCGATACCGACCGCATGCGCCGTCAGATGCGGGCCCGTATCGAGAAGAGCGGCCGCGACATGGCGGCGGAGATCGAGGCCTATCGCCGCGAGCTCAACGTGCCGCGGATCGGCACCACCGACGATGTCGCCGCCATGGCGGCGTTTATCTTGTCGCCGCGCGGCCGCTGGCTGCACGGCGCCACCATCCTCATGGATGGCGGCGAAATCGAGATGCTCTAAAGCCGCGGCCAAGGAGACAGCGCGTGAACCGCATCGACACCGAGACCTTTCGCTTGCGCCGCTTCGTCGGCGAGCTTGCCGAAGCCGGGGAATGCGAGGTCCGCGATCAGCCGACCGATCTCATCGATCTCGGCGGCGCGCTCGACTGCAACCCTAAGGCCGTGTGGTTCCGCGCCGCGGGACCGGAGCGCGCCGAAGTCGTCGGCAACGTCATGGGATCGCGCAAGCGGCTGGCTTTGGCGCTCGATACCGACGCGCAAGGCTTTCCGGGCAAGCTCCGTGACGGCATCGAGCATCCGATCGCACCGGTCGAGATCCCGGCTGCCGAAGCGCCGGTACAAGAGGTGGTGCTGACCGGCAAGGAGGCGGACTTCACCAAACTGCCGGTCCATCTTCAGCACGCGCTCGACGGCGCCCCTTATATCTCGGCCGGCATCGATTTCGCGCGCGATCCGGTCAGCGGCCTCACCAACATTGGCTGTCGCCGGCTGATGCTGCGCGGCGCACAAGCCGCAGGCATCGATCTCAACGCGCCGAGCGATTTGCGCGCGGTCTATCAAGGCATGGTCGCGAAGGGCGAGAAGCTGCCGATCGCCTTTGCGGTCGGCTGCCATCCGGCCGATTTTCTCGCCGCGCAAGCGGTCACGCCGCCGATCGACGAAGTTCACGTGATGGGCGGCATTCGCGGCGCGCCGGTGCCGATGGTCAAATGTGCTACCATCGATCTCAAAGTGCCCGCCGATGCCGAGATGGTGCTCGAGGGTTATCTCGATCCGCGCGGCCTCGTCGAGCCCGAAGGGCCGTACGGCGAATACATCGGCTATTACGGCATGCTGAAGCGCAACCCGGTGTTTCACCTCACGGCGATCACCAAGCGGCATGACGCGATCTTCCAGACCGTCACCATCGGCGGCAAGCTCATCGGCCGCACCGACACGGCGCAGCTCGGCGCGGCGCGCACGGAAGCCGCCGTCTGGGCCGCGCTGCGCCAAGCGATTCGCCAGCCGGTCGCCGTGTGCTGCACCGGCTCGTCGGGCGGTATGTACAATGTTCGCATGTCGATCAAGCAGCGCTATCCCGGCGAAGCGCGCAACGCCATCGCCGCCGTCTTTTGCTCGACCGCCGATGTGAAGCATGTGATCGTCGTCGACGACGATGTCGACGTGTTCTCGGACGAGCAAGTCGATTGGGCCTTCGCGACGCGCTTCCAAGCGGATCGCGATCTCGTCGTCGCCTCCGGCTTTCGCGCCGTGCCGCTCGATCCTTCATTGCAGGGCAGCCGCACCGGCGCCAAAGCGGGCTTCGATTGCACCAAGCCGCTCGGCAAAGACAGCGAGTTTGCTTTCACCGTGCCGGTGGCGCCGGTTCTGCCGCAGGCGCCGCGACGGACCGTCGAGGCGGTGCTCGCGGAAGGCCCCGCGACCTACCTCGATCTCATGGCCGCGCTCGGGACGCGCGATGGCCGCGAGATCCTGCCGATCCTCGAGCGACTCTATGCCGCCGGCAAGCTCGGGCGGCTCGAAGACGGCCGCTACGTGCTCAGTTCGCCGCCACCTGGATCGTCATGATCTGGGTCGTGCTGCGCCCGTCCGAATCGGTCACTTCCACGCGCAGCATATGCGTCCCCGGCGGTATCTGAACGTCGGTCGCATCGATCCCGTTGGGCGTGATGAAGGGCCTTAGCCGCGGCGTCAGGTCGATCGCCGGCTGCTTCATATAGATCACCTTGACCTTCGCGGGATCGATGGTGGCGCCGTTGTGGGCGTCGAAGGCGATATCGAGGGTCAGCGATCCGCCGCTCGGCGCCGCCGTATTGGGCGGCGGCGACACCTGCTTCACCGTCGGACCGCGGGTCAGGCCGCGGGTGGCGATCTGAACGACCTGCGCCGCCGGGAGCTTGGCCTCCTGAGGGCTGATAAGCTGGAACGCCAAGGCCGGCTCCGCTACCGCCAGAACCGCCGCCACCGCTATCATCGCGATAAGCCGATTTCGCGCCATGCTACCTCCCCCAGAGCCGGCCAAACGCTGATTCAACCATAGATAATCACAGCTTAGAGATTATGGCAATTTGCGGTATGGTGGGCCGGATTCGGACGGAGCCGCGATGAACTGCCCCTATTGCGCCGAGGAGATCAAAGACGAAGCGGTCGCCTGCAAGCATTGCGGGCGCGACCTGTTCCTGTTCATGCCGTTGCTGAAGCAGGTCACCAGCCTCAACAAGCGCGTCGAGCAACTCGAAGCGCTCATCGAGGGGCTCCGGGCCTATGGCTACCAGACGGAGATCGAGGCCGAAGCCGCCGGCGAAGCCCTCCCCGTTCCAGCAGATGGCGCCAGTGCCGCCGCCGATGCGGTGGCGCCAGCGCGAAAGCCGCGCGCCAAGCGGCTGCGCGAGCGCAAACCGCTTGTCGCCGTGCCCACGCTTGCGCCGCCCGTCGCGATCGGCCTCGCCATCGGCGCCCTCGTCATCGCGCATTTTCTAGTAATCATCGTTTACGACACGTCGCTGCTCTATCTCTTCGCAGCGTCGATCGCCTTCCCGCTGATCTGCGGCTATCTGATGCGCGTTTCGGAGCATCGCTCGGTAGCGGTCGATTTCGTCACCAGCCTCGGCATCGCCGTCGTCTCGATCCTCATCATGTCCTTTGCCGTGGCGGAAACCGATCACGTGCCGATCCTGCCGCAGGGCGGCGCGGAATGGAGCGAATTCTGCAAATACGTTTGCAACATCGCCTTCAGCTTTTTCGCCGGCGTGCTGGCGCGGCGCTGGCAGGAAGGCCTCAACAAGCCCGCCGAGCAGGACAACCGCCTCGCCGTCGACATCTCGCGGCTGATCGCCCGCAATCGCAAGGAAGGCAGCTTCGAATTCGAGAAGACGCTGAAACGCGTCGAGACCTCGGTCGCCTCTGTAGCCACGATCGGCGCGGCCGTAGTGTCGGTCGCGACCGGGCTATCGCATTTTATGAATTTGTTCTAAGCGAGCCGATAACAACAACCGGAGGCAATCATGCGCACGAAGCCGACGCTCACCGCGGACGATGTCGAGAAGATGATGGCGGCCTGCACGGCCGAAGCGAAGAAGAACAACTGGAAGGTCTCGATCGCGATCGTCGACGACGGCGGCCGCCTATGGCAGCTGCATCGCCTCGAAGGCGCCGGTGCCGTCACCGCGGAAGTCGCGGTCGGCAAGGCGAAGACCGCGGCGATGATGGGCCGGCCCAGCAAGGCGATGGAAGATCGCATCAAGGAGCGGCCGGCTTTCGTCCTCTTCCCCGGCATCCTGCCGATCCAGGGCGGCGTGCCGATCCTCAGCGGCGGCGAATGCGTCGGTGCGATCGGCGTCTCGGGCGTGCAATCGCATGAGGACGAGCAAGTCGCGAATGCCGGCGTCGCCGCGCTCGGCTGAGCGCGCTTAAGCGCGCCTTTCAGTAGCCGAGAGCAAACGCCTCGCGACGGTGATCGCCGGCGCCGGCGAAATTACCGCTCGGCAAAATCTCGAGCGCCTTCGCCGAGCCGTAATAGAACGGGTCCTCGGCTTTGCGCACGCGATGCCCCATCGCCGCCAGCGCCGGAATGAATTCGTCCGGCAGCTCGCGCTCGAGCAGCAAATCCGTGCCGTGGGTATGATTGCACCAGCGCGGCGCCTCGACGGCCGCGGCGACGTCAACGCCGTCGTCGATCAGCCGGCCCAGCACCTGCGTGTTCGTCACCGTCTGACTGAGCCCGCCCGGGCTGGCGAGCACATAGCGCAGCCTCCCATCGCGCTGCACCATCACCGGGCAAAGCGTATGCGCCGGACGCTTGCCGGGCACGACGGTATTTGCCTCGTCCGGCG
>DATGLO010000624.1:0-4653 GCA_035294105.1 Allostellaceae bacterium | reverse complement strand
CGGCGCATCGGCTACGTCACCCAGGACGACAATCTCCTGCCGTGGCGCACGACGATCGACAACGTGCTGTTCCCGCTCGAGGTCCAGGGCCGGCTCGACGACGAGAGCCGCGGCCGCGCCGAGACTCTGATCAAGGCGGTCGGCCTGTCGGGCTACGAGAAATATTACCCGCACGAGCTTTCGGGCGGCATGCGCAAGCGCACCTCGCTGATCCGCACCCTGGTCTACGATCCGCCGGTCATCCTGATGGACGAGCCGTTCGCGGCGGTCGACGCGCAGACGCGCGTGCAGCTTCAAGAGGATTTGCTGCGGCTCTGGGAGATGGGGCGCAAGACCATCATCTTCGTCACACACGACATCGCCGAGGCGATTGCTTTGGGGGATCGCACGCTGGTGCTGACGAAGCAGCCGACCTGCATCAAGGCCGAGCACGGAATTCCGTTCAAACGTCCCCGCAACGTGAAGGATATCTTTGGTCTCGAGGGTTTCGCACAGGTCTATGAGAAGATAAGGGCTGAAATCCAATGACAACTGCCGAGCAAGTCATTGCGGCACCCTCGGGGCCGCTGCTGTCGCACAGGACCGTCGTTCTCCTGGGCCGCTGTTTCTTTGCGCTGCTGCTCATCGCCGGCTGGCAATGGGGCGCGGATGCTTTCGGCTCGATCTTCTTCGCACCGCCGCTCGCCGTTCTTCAGCGCCTCTACGAGATGACGATCAGCGGCGAGATGTTCTGGGACATCTGGGCGACGCTCTATGTCTCGGCCATCGGTTTCGTCATCGCGGTCGCCTTGGGGCTGCTCCTGCCCTTCGTCCTGCGTCTGTCGCCGCGGCTCACCGAGGCCGTGCAGCCCTATATCTTCTGGTCGCAAGGCGTACCGAAATACGCGCTCGCGCCGTGGCTGATCCTCTGGTTCGGTATCGGCGACGTGCCGAAGCTCGTCATCGTCGTCACCCAGACTTTCTACGTCATCTTCTATAACGTCTTCGCCGGCATTCGCGCCGTCGATGGCCGGCTCATCAACATGGCGCGGATCATGGGCGCCAGCGAATCGGTGATCGCGCGCGAGGTGATCTGGAAGTCGCTGCAGCCATTCTTCTATGCGGCGATCAAGATCGCGGCGCCGCATGCCGTCGGCGCGACCATCGTCGGCGAGTTCCTCGTCTCGACCCGGGGCGTCGGGTATTACATCGAGCACGCCCGCGAGCTGTCCGACACGGTTGGCGTGTTCGCCGGCATCGTCGTCGCGACGGTGCTGGTTCTGCTGATCAACATGCTCGTCGAAAAGGCGGAGCGGATGTCGCTGGCCTGGCGTCCCGTCGCCAAAGACATGCAGATGTAATCTGCGCGCGAGGTCTTGCGCAGCTTCATGAAGATCGGGGTTTTCGACCATTTCGATACGGATGGCGGTCCCCTCGCTGCGCTCTATGAGTGGCGCCTGAAGCTGGTCGAGGCCTACGACCGCACCGGCATCGATATCTATCACCTCGCCGAGCATCATTCGACGCCGCTCGGCATGGCGCCGAGCCCGAGCGTGTTCCTCTCCGCCGTGGCCCAACGCACCAAGCGCCTGCGCTTCGGGCCGGCGGTCTACACGCTTTCGCTCCACCATCCGCTGCGGGTCATGGAAGAGATCTGCATGCTCGATCAGATGAGCGGCGGCCGGATCGAGCTCGGCGTCGGCCGCGGCATCTCGCCCTTGGAGAGCGCCTTCTACGGCGTCGATCCCAAGCAATCGCGCGACATCTATGTCGAAGTGCTCGACATCCTTTTGAAGGCGTTCCAGACCAGATCGCTCGATTACGAAGGCAAATTCTATCGCTTCAAAGGGACGCCGATCGTCATCGCGCCGCTGCAGAAGCCTTATCCGCCGCTGTGGTACGGCGCGGTGGGGCCGGAAGGCGTCGATTGGCCGGCGCAGCAGGGAATGAATATCGCGACCAACGCGCTGCAGCCGGCGGTCAAGGAGATCGCCGACCGCTATCGCGCGCAATGGAAGGCGCTGGGCCGCGATGCTCGGACTGTGCCGCTCATCGGCATGAGCCGGCACATCGTCATTGCCGAGACCGATGCCGAGGCGCTGGCGACCGCGCGCCGAACCTACGCCCGCTGGCATCAAAGCTTCACCTATCTCTGGCGGCTCAACAACATGGCGCCGATCTCGGCGGCCTATCCCGACACTGTCGAGGAATCGATGGCGATCGGCATGAGCTTCGTCGGCTCGCCCGCGACCGTTCGCGCGAAACTGAACGAGGCCGTCGCCGCGACCGGCGTCAATTACCTGCTGTTGCGCTTCGCTTTCGGCGACATGACCCTCGCCGAGGCGCTGCGCTCGGTCGAGCTCTTCGCCCGCGACGTGCGCCCCGCGCTGCCGGCGTAGAGTAGCGCCCGCCTACTTCACATACTTATCCGTAAACAGCGCGGAATAGTCCTTCAGCTTCTCCTCCGGCTTCATCAGCCCGGCGCGGATGTTGTAGTTGTCCGTGTTCTCGATGCCTTGCGCGGTCGGCACCGGCGGGTTCGGCGTCATTTTCAGCTCGGTCTCGAAAGACGCGTGGAAGACCTTGGCATCGAGCGTCGGAAAGCGCTTTTTGAGGAGCGCTTCGGCCTCGTCCGGATGGGCATGCATCCAGGCCGAGGTCTCGACGAAAGCCTGGCCGACGGCCTCGCAGAGCTTCGGCTGCTTGTCGCAGGTCGCCGGCTTGACCGCGACGACCGTGTTGGTGAAAGGATCGAGGCCGAGCGTATCGCCGTCGGGGCCGCTCGCGACCATGACGGCCGTGCCTTCGACGACCGGCAGCAACGTCCAGGGCAGCGACATGGCGAAGCCGTCGATGCGTTTGGCCGCGAAAGCCGAGATCATCTCCGGCGGCTCCATCGGCGCGACGTGAATATCGTCATGCGCGAAGCCGGAATTTTTGGCGAGGAGGCCGAGATAGGCGTCGATGATCGAGTTGATCGAATCGACCGCCATGATATGGCCTTTGAGGACCTTCGCGCGCTCGGCGACGGGCGCCTTGGGATCGAAACCTGCCGCGGTCGCTATGTCCTTGCGGATCACGGCCTGGACGACGACGCGGTCGGTCAGCTCGACGATCGCCAGAAGCCGTTGACCGCGCGCCGCTGCGCGCGTCAGCGACACGCCCGAGGGCTGCGCGAAATCGACGCTGCCGGCGATCAGCGCGTTGATCGAACCGAGCCCGTTGATCTGCGAGGTTTTCATCGCGACGCCGTGCTTTTCGTAGAAATGCATGTCCTCGGCCACGAATTCCATCATGAAGCCGAGGCTGGTCACGGGGATCGCCATCGTCGCCGGCATGAGTTGGGTCTGCTGCGCGCGCACGGGCGAGGCGCTGAAAGCACCGGCGGTAAGGGTGAGGGCGGCCAGAACGGCCAGGGATGACTTTTTCACGGGACCATGGCTCCAGATTTTGTTTTTGGCGCAGTCGCGGCGGTCAGCCGTCGCGGCGCGATCATATGGATGAAGCTGCCCCGCGCCAAGGGCGCGCGCCGGGCTGCGGGTGATGGGGCATGGCCTTGCCGCCGCATGGCTTCGAAAACAGGCAATTTAAGGAAATTCTAACCATATCGGCGTGACGATCCGGGGATGCTGTTTGATCCTCGCGCGCTTTCCCGTCTTCGTGTTAACGATCCGGCCCGCCTGGTGTCGGCGCCGCTGGATTGGCTCTTGGCGAGCGGCGGCGATACGCGGCTGAATCTCGACCCGGAAACGAATCTTAACGGCTATGGCTGCCGCCCGTCGCCGCGGCCCGAAGCCTTCACTTTCGCCTCATCGACCGCGACCTCGATCTCGGATCGCGCTTATGCCGCTGCCGCGCGCGCGCGCATCATGATGCTCCGCGAAGCGCCGAAGATCGGCCTCGATCGCGCCGCGGACGATCAGCTAGAGCAGATGCGCCACGAGCTCAAGGAAACGCTCGGCCTCGGCGGCAGCGGTTGTGCGGTCGTGTTCTCGCCTTCGGGCACCGATTCCCAGCTGCACGCGCTCTTCGTCGCGCGCGCGCTTCTCGGTACGCCTCTCGTGAGCGTGATCGCCGCCGCAGACGAGACCGGCAGCGGCGCGATGTTCGCGACCCGCGGCCGGCATTTCAACGCGATCACCGCCCATGGCGTGACCGTCAGCAAAGGCGAGCCGATCCGCGGCCTCGCCGACGGCGTCGAAGGCAAGCTCGTGCCTCTGCGCGACGACGATGGCGGCTTGCGGCCGGTCGACAATGTCGACGGCGATGTCTGCCACACCATCGGCCGCTCCGTTGCCGCCGGCAAACGCGTCGCTCTCTTCGCGATGGACAGCTCGAAATTCGGTCTGCGCTCGCCGAGCAACGATTGCCTGCGCTGGATCGCGGATGCCGCGGGCGACGAGGTCTTGCTCGTAATCGACGCCTGCCAAGCGCGGCTGAGCCGCCGCCGTCTCGCCTGGTATCTCGAGCGCGGTTGCCTCGTCCTGATCACCGGCTCGAAATTCTTCACCGGCGCGCCTTTTAGCGGCGCGCTCCTAATTCCGGATCGCCTCGCCGCGCGCTGTGCCCGGCTTACCGACGTGCCGGACGGGCTCGGCGCCTATAGCGGGCAAAGCGACTGGCCGCGGCGCTTCGCCGGCATTCGCGCTGCGCTGCCGGCGCAAGTCAATCTCG
>DATGLO010000623.1:0-6195 GCA_035294105.1 Allostellaceae bacterium | reverse complement strand
ACCGTCCAAGCCGCCGTCTGCTACGCCGCATCGAGCCAGCCTTGGGCGAAAAGGACCGCTGTTACCGCCATAAGCAGCGCTGCCACCCCATAGGTCGCGGTGATCATGCGCTTGCGGCCGATGGTGTCGAAGAAATGGCCCAAGAGCAGCGGGCCGAAGAAATTGCCGCCCGCGAAAGCGAGCATATAAAGACCGACGCGACCCGAGGGCACGCCGTAGAACCTTCCCAGCACCAGCGCATAGGTGAAGAAGATCGCGTTATAGAAGAACGCTTGCGCCGCCATCAGCACGAGGCCGAGCAACAGGCGGCGCGGATAAAGCTTTGCCACCGCGCGGCCGACGCGCCACAAGCTGAGCCGCTCGCCGAGGCGCAGCCGGATGCGCTGCGCCGGTTGTGCGGGCGGGGCGCCGGCGCGGGCCTCGATCTCGCTGACGACGGCCTCGGCTTCGTCGATCCGCCCATGCACCATCAGCCAGCGCGGGCTTTCGGGCACGTGGCGGCGCAACAGCATGATCGAGAAACCGAGCACGCCGCCGATCGCGAAGGCGCCGCGCCAGCCGACGGCCGGCGGCACGAGGCTGGGGTCGAGCACGATCAGCGAGGCAGCGGCGCCGATCGCCGCGCCGATCCAGAAGCTGCCGTTGACCGCGAGATCGGTCCAGCCGCGTCGTCGCGCCGGGATCAGCTCGTCGATCGCCGAGTTGATGGCCGCGTATTCGCCGCCGATGCCGAGGCCGGTGACGCAACGGAAGAGCGCGAAGGAGGCGAAATCCCACGACAGCGCCGTCGCGATCGTGCCGACGGCGTAAACCGCCACGGTGATGAGGAACAGCTTCTTGCGACCCAGCCTGTCGGTCAGATGGCCGAAGCCGAGCGCGCCGACGATCGCGCCGGTAAGGTAGCCGCTGGCCGCGAAGCCGATATCGGCATCGCTGATGCCGAGGCTCTTGTCGCCGGCGATCGCACCCGACAGCGATCCGACCAAGGTCACTTCGAGCCCGTCGAGCACCCAGGTGATGCCGAGCGCCACGATCACCAGCCAGTGGAAGCCGCTCCAGGGCAGGCGATCGAGGCGGGCGGGAATGTCGGTCTCGACCTCGCGCGCCGCCGCGGCGTGCGGAGCCGACGTGGTCGCATGGGGCGCGGCGCCGGTCAATGGAGCGGCCAGACGGCAAGGATCAACGGCGTGCCGCAGAGCACGACAAGCGCCGAGAGCGGCAGGCCGAGATGCCAGTAGTCGCTGAAGCGGTAGCCGCCGGGCCCCATCACCAGCGTGTTGCATTGATGGCCGACCGGCGACAGGAAATCGCAAGACGCGCCGACCGCGACGGCGATGAGGAACGGATCGCCGTTAAAGACGAAATGCTTCGCGATGGCCACGGCGACCGGACCCATCACGATGACCGCCGCGGCGTGATGGACCAGCGGCGTCAGCAGCATGGTGATGACCAGCAGCAGCGCGAGCGTTCCGGCGATCGGCAGGCTGGCGGATGCGCCGGCGATCCAGTTCGCGATCAGGTCCGTCGTGCCGGTCGTGCGCACGCCTTCGCCGACCGGTATGAGCGCGCCGAGCAGCACGAGGATCGGCCAGTCGATCGCATCGTAAACTTCGCGCAAGGTGAGGATGCCGAACACCATGGTCAGCACCGCGCCGCCGGTGAAGGCGAGTTCGGGCGGCACGAGCTCGGTCGCCGACAGCGCGACGCAGACGACCAGGATCGATGCGGTGATCAGGAGCTTGCGCGGCCGGCCGAGCTGCAGGTTGCGCTCGGCAAGGGGCAAACAGCCGCGCGCGGCGAGAACGTCGCTCATGCCGTCGGCCGTGCCCTGCAAGGCGATGACGTCGCCGGCGCTGAAAGGTGTCTGCGCCAGCCGCGTCACCGTGCGCTTGCCCCCGCGACTGATCGCGACGAGACTGACGCCATAGCGCCCGCGCAGGCGCAGCCCCATGCCGGTCTGGCCGACGATGCGCGACTCCGGCATCACGACCGCCTCGACGACGACGGTGTCGGCGACGCCGGTGCCATCGCTTTTCGGCTCTTCCGGTCCGACGAGTTCGAGGCCGGCGGTATGGACGAGCGACTGCAAATCCTGCGGGTTCGATTGCACGATCAGGATGTCGTCGGGAAAAATCCGCCAATAGCGCGCGGGCGTATAGCGGCGCCGTCCTTCGCGGATGATCGCCGTGACGCTGATCGAGCCTTCGCTCAATTCCTCGAAATCGGCGACCGTCTTGCCGGCGAGCATCGATTTCTCCGGCACGCGCAGCTCGCTCAAATAATCTTCGACCTTGAAAGGCTCGTCGCCCGAATCGGCACTCTTGTTGCGGATCGGCAAGAGCCGCCAGCCGAAGGACAGGAAGGCGATGGCGATGATCGTGATGCCCAAGCCCACGAGCAGGAAATCGAACATGCGATAAGGCTTGCCCAGCAGCTCCTGCCGCAGGCTCGAAGCGATGATATTGGGCGAGGTGCCGATCAAGGTCATCATGCCGCCGGCGAGCGAGCCGAACGACATCGGCATCAGGAACTCGCCGACGGGGCGCTTGTTGCGCCGCGCCACTTTCATGGCAACGGGCAGGAAGATCGCCAGCGCGCCGATATTCTTGACGATGGCGGACAAGAACGCCACCGCGCTGCTCAGCACGCCGACCTGGAGGCTGCGCCTCTGCAGCAGCGGTCGCATGGCGTGGACGATTTGCTCGATCAGCCCCGATTTGCCAACGGCGTTGCTGACGACGAGTGCCGAAGCGATCAGCGGCAACAGCGGATTGCTGAAGCCGCCGAAGGCTTTGTCCATCGGCACGATACCGCAGGCGACGGCGGCCAAGAGCGCGAGCAAGGCGACAATATCGAAGCGCAGCCGGTCCCAGACGAACAGGATCAGCAGTCCCGCGAGAACCGCGAAAGAAAGTGCTTGGTGCAGGGTCATAGGCGCCACTCAAGCATCGCGATGCGGCGCCAGCGCGGCGGCGGGCCCGGCTCGCGCCACAAAATCGCCGAACTTCTTTGCCTTCTGCCCCTAATTACGTCGTTAACCGCGCGTAGCCTTGCGGCTCCTAGAGGCCAGCATGGTTCGCTCCTTGCGTCGATTTCTCCCGCCGGTGCTGCTGTCGGCCACCCTTGCGGCATGCGCCGTCCCTTCGATCGATGGCGTGATCGATGGTAACGCGCGGGGGCCGCAGGTGGTTGTGGGTGCGCGCGGGCCGCTCTCGCCGGCGCAAAGCCGGGCGGTGATCGCGCGCCTCGGCGCCAATTCCGATCTCTTGCAGCGCCATCTCGCGATCGAGCAGGAAGTATCGGGCGCGCCGCTCTTCGTCGGCAATTCGACGCAGTTGCTGGTCGATGGGCCGGCGACCTTCCGCGCCATGTTCGCGGCCATGCGATCGGCGAAGCGCAACATCTATCTCGAATATTACATCTTCGAGAATGTCGAGAGCGACGGCGTCCACCTGGTCGACCTTCTGGCGGCCAAGGCGCGCGCCGGCGTCTCGGTTGCGGTGATCTACGACAGCTATGGCTCGGTCGATACGCCCGAGGCCGTGTTCGACGCGCTGCGTGCCGCCGGCGTCAAGCTGCTCGAATTCCACCCTGTCGATCCGCTGAAGAGCGGGCTTTTCGATTTCAACGTCAACGACCGCGATCATCGCAAGCTTCTCGCGGTCGACGGCCGCACCGCCATCGTCGGCGGCGTCAATCTCTATACCGTCTACCAGCGGCATCCGCATGCGCGCATGGTCGCCTCGGACGGATCGACGAACGAGACCTGGCACGATACCGATCTCGAGATCGAGGGCCCGGCGGCGGCGGAGTTGCAGCAAGTCTTCCTCGACCATTGGGGCGTAGAGCAGGGACCGCGGCTGCCGCCGGTCGCCGATCCGCCGCCACAAGCTGCCGGTCACGAAGCGATCCGCATCATCGCGAGCGATCACGACGACACCATTCCGCGCTATTACGCGACGATCCTTTCCGCGATCCGCAACGCCGAGCAGCGCGTCTGGCTGGCGGCCGCCTATTTCGTCCCGACCGACGACGAGATGCACGATCTCACCACGGCGGCGCAGCGCGGCGTCGATGTGCGGCTGATGCTGCCGGCGGACAGCGATTCGCGCCTCGCGCTCGCGGTCGGGCGCTCGAATTATGGCCGGCTCTTGAAGGCGGGCGTCAAAATCTACGAGTTGCAGAGCGGCATGCTGCATTCGAAATTCGCCACCATCGACGGCGTCTGGTCGGTGATCGGATCATCGAACTTCGATCACCGCTCCATCCTCTTTAACGACGAGGTCGACGCGGTCGTCCTCGGCCGCGACACGGCACAGCAGCTCGAAGGGCTGTTCCAGCGCTACGAAGCCGCCGCGCGGCCGATCTCCCTCGATGCCTGGGAAGATCGGCCGCTCGAGGAGCGGATACGCGAAATCTATTCGCGCGCGATCGAGGCGCTGCTCTAGGCCCGCCGTCCTGCGCCCTTGCGTGAAGCGATGCGCGAGCGATAGGCTCGGCACGTCTCGACCATCCGCGATCTCATGCCAGACGACCAAAACCCGCCGGCGCTCGAGCGCGGCGGTGCGCCGCCGGCTTATTTCGAGTTCCTCGTCCCGGCGCAAAGCGCCCGAATTGTCGACAATTGGTACGCGGCGGGTCTCGCGGCTTCGCTCCTAACCGCGCAAGCGAAAGCGGCCCGGATGCGATCCGGGCCGCTTCGCCGGATACCGCAGGCGATGGTTCGCTACGACGCGTTTTGCGGCCGGTTGCGCTTGACCGCTTCGGGATTGGTCGAATCGACGCCCATATAGATGCCGCGCTCCCATTTCCGCTTGAGCGGATCGCGCACCTTCACCATCATCTTGCCGACGCCCTGCACTTCGATCTCGCAGGTTTCGCCGTCCTGCATGAAGCCCAAGCCTTCGTGGTTGGTGCCGCAGGCGATCACGTCGCCGGAATAGAGCGTCATCACCGTCGTCGCCCATTGGATGAGCTCCGGCACGCGATGCTCCATGTCGTCGGTGTTGTAGTTGTGCCGCAGCTGGCCGTCGTTCCAGAAGCGAACGATGAGATTGTTCGGATCGGGAATCTCGTCGGCCGTGGCGATGCACGGGCCGATCGGCGCGAAGGTGTCGAAGGACTTGCCGGTCCAGGCGGCGGGCGGGCCCGAGGGCCAGGTGTGGCGGCCGGTGCCGCGCGCCGAGACGTCGATCATGCCGGTATAGCCGAAGACGGCGCTGCGCCAATCCTCGGCCTTCACCATCTTGGCCGGGCCCTTGATGACGAGCGCCAGCTCGGCCTCGTGCATGAAGGCGTAAGGCTCGGTGAATTCCGGCAGCACGACCGTATCGCCGGGGCCGATCACCGCGTCGGGGTTTTTCAAAAACATGCTGAGCTTGCGCGGCTCGCGCTGCGCATGCTCCCAGTAATTGGCGATGCAAGCGAGGATCTTGCCCGGCCGCGGCAGCGGCGAGCGCAGCTGCACCGAAGAGAGCGGAACGGCCGCGCCGCTTGCGGCGGCGCGCTCCAAGGCCGGCTTCAGCTTGTCGAAATCGTCGATGATGCCGTTCATCGTCAACTGCGGCGTGTAGCTCTTCTTGACGATGTCGGCGATGCTGACCACGCCGCGATCGGTCAAGAGACCGGGCAGGACTTCCCCCGTGCCGCCGACCTGAAACAAAACCAGTTTCATAGAATGTGACCCCTCCCGTTAGCCGCGGCGTTTCGCCTCGACGCCCTCGATAAAGCCCATGACCAGGCGATTGTAAAGCGCCGGCTCTTCGAGATTGACGCAATGGCCGGTTTTCGGCACGACTTCGAGCCGCGCGCCCGGCAGCGTCTCTTTGAGGAAATGCGCGGGGCCGATGCAGGGCTCGTCCTCTGCGCCGAGCACGATCAGGGCGGGCACTTTGAGGGCCGCGATCCGATCTTTATAAGTATAGATCGTCGGCCGCTTTTCCTGGACACCGCGCATCGTATTGGTGATGCCGAGCGCCGAGCCCGAAGCGAGCTGTTCGATGAAATTCTTGTATTCGCTCGGATTCTTCTCCTTGAGGCGATAGCGCGTCGGCGTCGCGGCATAATGCTCGGCCAGCGCCCGCATGCCGCTTTTGAGGGTCAACTCGGCGAGCACCTCCATGTTGGCGGCAAATTCGCCCGGTTTCATGTCGGAGCCGCTGCCGATGCTCGTTAGGGTGATCGAGCGCACGCGAT
>DATGLO010000622.1:0-7760 GCA_035294105.1 Allostellaceae bacterium | reverse complement strand
CCCCGGCTTTCGCCGGGGTGACGAGCTAAGAAAATAGCATCGTGCTGACGCCGCTCGAGATCGAAGCACTGAAGCTCAGCCTCTTGATCGGCGTCACGAGCACGATCTGCGCCCTGCCCTTTGCGCTCGGCTGCGCCTGGTTGTTGGCGCGGCGCGACTTCTGGGGCAAGGGCCTGTTCGACGGCATCGTGCATCTGCCGCTAGTGTTGCCGCCGGTCGCGATCGGTTTCGCGCTCCTGGTGCTGTTCGGCCGCAACGGCATCGTCGGCGCCTATCTCTACGACTGGTTCGGCTTCACCTTCGCCTTCAACTGGAAAGGCGCGGCACTCGCCTCCGCGGTGGTCGCTTTTCCGCTGATGGTGCGCGCGATGCGCTTGTCGCTCGAAGCCGTCGATCAACGGCTCGAAGCCGCGGCGCGCAGCCTCGGCGCCGGCCGGCGCCGCGTCTTCGCGACGATCACCGTGCCGCTGACCGCGCCGGGCATCATCGCCGCCGCCATCCTCGGCTTCGCGCGCAGCGTCGGCGAATTCGGCGCGACGATCACTTTCGTCTCGAACATCCCCGGCCAGACCCGCACCCTGCCGATCGCGCTCTATACGCTGACGCAGATCCCCGGCGGCGATCTGCCGGCTTGGCGCCTCGCCGGCCTCTCGGTCATCGTCGCCCTCGCCGCGCTGATCGGCTCGGAGATGCTGGCGCGGCGCATGGCGCATCGCTTGCGAGGCCTCGATTGATCGAGATCGCGATCGAAAAGCGCCTCGGCAACTTCGCCCTCGACGCGCGGCTCGACGCGCCCGATCACGGCATCACCGCGCTTTTCGGGCGCTCCGGCGTCGGCAAGACCAGCATCATCAACGCGCTCGCGGGCCTCATCCGGCCGGACAGAGGGCGCATCGTCGTCGCCGGCGAAGCGCTGTTCGATTCCGCGCGCGGCATCGACGTACCGCCCGAGCGCCGCCGCCTCGGCTATGTGTTCCAGGAAGGGCGCCTGTTCCCGCATTATTCGGTGCGCGGCAATCTGCTCTACGGCGCGAAGAAGGATGCGAGCGGCCCGAGCTTCGACGCGGTGGTCGCGCTGCTCGGCATCGAGGAGCTGCTGCCGCGCCGTCCGGGCGATCTCTCGGGCGGCGAGAAGCAGCGCGTCGCGATCGGCCGCGCGCTTCTCGCCAGCCCGCGCCTGTTGCTGATGGACGAGCCGCTCGCCTCGCTCGATGCGCCGCGCAAGAGCGAGATCCTGCCCTTCATCGAGCGGCTGCGCGACGAGCTGAAGCTGCCGATCTTCTATGTCTCGCACGAGATGGAAGAGATCATCCGCCTCGCGGATCTGTTGGTGATCCTCGACGCCGGCAAGGTCGCGGCCTCGGGCAGCGTCGAAGAGCTGACCAGCCGGCTCGATCTCTGGCCGCTCACCGGCCGCTACGAGGCGGGCGCCGTCATCCGCACGGTGCTGCGCGGCCACGACACGACCTTCGGCTTGAGCGAGCTCGCCTTCCCCGGCGGCCGGTTCCGCGTGACGCGGCTGGGCCTGCCTTTGGGCACGCCGATCCGCATCCGCATCCACGCACGCGACGTGGTGCTCGCGACCGAACGGCCGGCCCATCTCTCGATCCGCAACGCCTTTGCCGGCAAAGTCGTCGAGCTGGCGCCGCCGCGCGGTCCGCTGATCGATCTGAAGCTCGATATCGGCACGGCGCAAGAGCCGGTGATGTTGTGGGCGCGGATCACGCAGCGCGCGCTGCAAGAATTACAGCTCGCGCCGGGCAAGCCGGTCTTCGCGCTGGTGAAGACCGTCGCGCTCGACCGCCACTCCTTCGGCCACTACGAAGGCCGCGAGTCCGAGGCGCTTTAGCTATTCCGCCGCGCCGCGCGACGCGAGGCGCTTGATCTTGGTCTCGCTCAGCACCGGCTCGAGATTGAAGAAGCGCTTGGCATTGCCGCCGAGGATGTTGCGCTTGGCCGTCTCAGAGAGGAACGGCAGGTCGTAGATCGTCGACGGCAAATCCATGTCCCAATGCGGATAGTCCGACGCGTACATCAGCTGCGTCTCGGCATTGATCATCTTGAAGGTGAGTTCCAGCGCTTCGCGATTGTTCACCATCTCCATCGGCTGCGTCGAATAGAACATCTCGCGCATGTAGTCCGACGGGCGGCGCTTCAACAGCGGCACCTCGGACGAGCGCATCATGTATTCGTTGTCGAGCCGCTGCATCAGGAACGGGATCCACGCAAGGCCGCTCTCGACCCAGGCGACCTTGAGCTTCGGGAAACGCTCGGGCATCCCGTTCACCAGCCAGTTGGTGCAATGCAGGATGTTGAACCAGGAGAAGCCGAGCGCATGCACGGCGAGAAAGCGGTTGCACAGGCTGATGCTCTGGTCTTCGCCCCAGGCGAAAGCGCCGTGGAAGACGAGCGGCAAGCCCATCTCCTCGATCAACGCATAGGATTTGACATAGGCGTTGTCGTAGACCGCCTTGTAATGCGGTGCGACGATGGTGAAGCCGATCACGCCTTTCTTGCCGCCGAAATCCTTGATGACCTGATAGGTCGCTTCGGGATCGTTGAGCGGCAGATAGAGCGAAGAGCGAATGCGCGGCTCTTGCGCCAGCACCTCCTCGCACAGCCAGCGGTTATAGGCGCGGGCAAGCGCGACCTCGACCTCTTTCCGCGGCGTCAAGCCGAGGCTCAGCATCGGTGTCGGGAAAAGGCACACGACGTCGATACCGATCGCGTCCATCCAGCGCTTGGTCAACGCGATGTCGCGGAGTTGGCCCGGCGGCGTTTTCTCTTTGCGGCGGCCGGGATAGCGCGTGACGCGGCCCGTCAGCTCTTGATAGCCGCCGCGCGCGCTGGCGATGCCGCCGCCGCCCATGCCCTGATACTTCGCCTGATCGCGCATCACCGGATCCTCGATGTAGGCGCAGATCCGGTCGTAAGAGCCGGTCTCGTAATGATGACCGTCGATATCGGCGATGAAGAAGTCCTCGTAGCGGCGCTGAATCGCCTGCTGCGTCGCATGCTCCAGCATCGTCGTTGTGTCGAATTCCTCGACCGACAGATCGCGGAAAGTGGTGCTGTCCATGGCCCGATGGCTCCCTCGCAGGATGTGCGAAGGATTATAGGGGATGATCCATTCCGAGCCTATCCCAATGACGTCATGGCCGGGCTTGACCCGGCCATCTACGCTTTTTCGCGACGTGGATGCCCGGAACAAGTCCGGGCACGACGCCTATTTAGCTTAGCGAGCGTCTATTCCACCGCCGTGCGCGCGGCGAGACGGCGCTGCTTCACCTCGGACATCACCGGCTCGAGCCTATAGAGCCGCTTCGCGTTGCCGCCGAGGATGTTGCGCTTCGCCTGCTCCGAGAGGAACGGCAGATCGTAGATGGTCGACGGCAGATCCATATCCCAATGGGGATAGTCCGAGGCATAGCAGAGCTGCGTCTCGGCATTGATCATCTTGAAGGTCATCTCGAGCGCTTCGCGGTTGTTCACCATCTCCATCGGCTGCGTCGAGTAGTACATCTCGCGCATGTAATCCGAGGGCTTGCGCTTCAAGAGCGGCACTTCGGATGAGCGCATCATCCACTCGTTATCGAGCCGCTGCATCAGGAACGGAATCCAGGCGAGACCGGATTCGATCCAGATGGTCTTGAGCTTCGGGAAGCGCTCGGGCATCCCGTTCACCAGCCAGTTGGTGCAGTGAAGGATGTTGAACCACGAGAATCCCAAGGCATGCGCCGCCATGAAGCGGTTGCAGAGGCTGAGGCTCGGGTCATTGCCGCCGCCGCCGAACTGGCTGTGGAAATTGAGCGGCATGCCGCGCTCTTCGATCGCCGCATAGGTCTTCATGTAGGCGTTGTCGTAAAGCGGCTTGTAACGCGCGGTGCAGACCGTGAAGCCGACCACGCCCTTGCGGTCGCCGAAGTCCTGGACGACCTTGTAGGCCGCTTCGGGATCGTTCATCGGCAGATAGAGCGAGGAGCGGATGCGCGGCTCGTGCGCCAGTATCTCGTCGCACAGCCAACGGTTATAGGCGCGCGCCAGGGCGACCTCGACATCGACGCGCGGCGTGAAGCCAAGCCCCAGCATCGGCGTCGGGAAGATGTTCAGAATGTCGATGCCGACAGCGTCCATCCAGCGCTTGGTCAGGACGATATCGCGGTTGGTGCCGGCGGGAGTCTTCTCCTTGCGCCGGCCGGGGTAGCGCGTTACGCGGCCGGCCAAGGGCTGGTAATTGCCGGCGCCGGCGATGCCCGTTCCGCCGAAGCCCTGATACTTCGCCTGGTCGCGCATCACCGGGTCTTCGATGTACTCCGCGATCGATTTGAAGGATTCGGTCTCGTAGTGGTGGCCGTCGCAATCGCAGATGAAGAAGTCCTCGTAGCGACGCTGGATCGCCTGCTCGTTCGCATGCTGCAAGAGCGTCGTCGTGTCGAACTCTTCGACCGAAAGATCGCGGAAATTGGTGCTATCCATACGTTTCCTCCTGGCCGGGGGCCGGTTTCGAGGATCATAGGCGATCCCGGGATCGGATGAAATCCCTCGCTCGCCGGCTATTTGGTAGCGCCCGCCGGCAGGAATCTCTCGGTGTAGAGCTTCGTCATATCGGGCTCGGTCGGCAGCATTTTCAACTCGACGAAGGATTTTGCGAGGATTGCCGTGGCTTTCGGGTCGAAACGGCCGGTCTCCGAGAACATGGGCATCGCGGCGTCGTAGACGCGGCCCGCGGTTTCAGGCGGCAGGTGCATTACACCCGTACCGATACGCACCGCCTCGGCCTTATTCGCATTCATGAAGCGGATGGTCTCGAACCAGCCCGCGAGGAATTTCTTGAGGTCGTCGGGGCGCTTTTGCATCACATCGTCGGTCGCGAAGATCACATGCATGATGAAGGTGGGAGCAATATCGCCGAAGCGAACGATGATGCGGGCGATGCCTTCGTCCTCGAGCTTGCTCGCGATCCCGATATCCATCGGCATCCCGACGATCTGGCCGGTGCGCAGCGCGGCGATCTGCGCCGAATCCGTGCCCAGCCCGATCATGTTGATGCCGTCGGGGCCCCAACCTTCATGCTGCGAGAGCTGGCGCAACATCCATTCCAGCACGCCGCCGGGCGATGAGATCGAGACCGTCTTGCCTTTAAGATCGGCGACAGTCTTGACCGGGCCGTCCTTGGCGACGATCAGCGTCAGGACCAGCGGCGGCCCCGCCATCTCCGCAATGCCGAGCTGCGGCGCGCCTTTCGCGATGAAGCTCAAGGCTGGCCCCGAGCCGAGGCCGATATCGATCCCGTCTGCCGTCAGCGCCTGTTGCAACTTCGCCGCGCCGCCGAGATCGAATTCCTGCACCTCGATGCCGTGCTTTTTGAAGATGCCCTCCTGCATGCCGACATCGAGCGGCAGGAAGGAAAAGAGCTCGGCTTGCGGCTTGCCGACGCGCAGCGGATCCGCCAGTCCCACCTTGCTCATGCCCCCGGCCGCGAGCGCCGCGCCGAGAGCGCAAGCGGCCACGCGCCGAAATCGCGTTTTCATTGGCTCCTCCCTATCGTCCTGGAAACAGAGTGGCCTATTGGCCGCCCATTGCCAAGGTGCCGGCGAGCGCTTCGCGCAGTTCGGGAAGCTTCGGCGGCTTGTCGAGCGTGCGGTCGACATTCGCGGGCGGCTCCTGATCGCCGCTCATGCGCCTTCCCCAGCCGGTCAGGAGAATGACCGGCGTGCTCGACGAGGTATGCTTGATCGCGCGCGCGACCTCGTGCCCGTCCATATAAGGCATGCCCAGATCGGTGATAACGACGGCGAAGGCCTCGGCCGTGCCATGGGCGGCGCGGAACGCATCGACGCCGGCGCGGCCGTCATTCGCCGCGGTAACGGTATGGCCGTCGAGCTCCAGGACGAGACGCATCGAATCGAGGATCACGGGATCGTCGTCGATGACAAGGATACGCAGCGGCGGCAGCGAAACCGGCGGCGCGGCGCCGGGCGCCTGCCCTTTCTCGGCGCGCTCGGCGACCGCGAAGATGATGCGAAAGTTCGTCCCTTTGCCGGGCTCGCTGTCGATCTCGAGCGCCGCACCGAGCCGCTGCGCGACGCCGTAGACCATCGCGAGGCCGAGGCCGGTGCCGCGCTCGCCCTTGGTCGTGAAGAACGGCTCTAGGCAGCGCCGGCGCGTATCGGCGTCCATGCCGACGCCGGTATCGATCACCTCGACCTGCACGCGGCGCTCGGCAGCGCCGGAAAGGAGAGAGGTCCGCACCGTCAGGCGACCGCCCTGCGGCATCGCATCGACGGCGTTGAAGATCAGATTGGTCAGCGCCTCGCGAATCTCGCTTTCCACGCCGGCGGCCGGCGGCAAGCCGTGGGCGAGATCGGCGTGCATCTCGATCGTCACGCCGGCGCGTTGGGGCAAATCGCTCCAGCGCGCCCGCGTCAAGTCAATGACCTGATCGACGAGCTTGTTGAGATCGACCGGCCCGAGCGGCGTGTCCTCATCGCGCTCGCGGTAGAATTCGCGCATCCGCGCCACCGTCGCGGTGACATCGTCGGTCACGCGGCTGACGATTTCGAGATAGGAGCGAATGCGCGGCGTGAGGTTGCCGCCCGTTTCGATCAGCGACTGGGTGTGGAGCGCCATCGGCGAGATGGCGTTGTTGATATCGTGCGCGATGCCGCTCGCCATCTGCCCCAGCGCGCGCAGCCGCTCTTGCTGCATCACCGCCTGCCGGCTCTTGCGCAGATCGTCATAGGCCTGTTGCAGATTCTCGCGCAATTGCGCTTGATGGGCGGCAAGCGACACATGCTCGCAAAGCTGCTTCAGGAACTCGCAATCGATGCTGGTGAAGCTGTCCGCTTGCCGCCGCGCGATAATCAGCGCGCCGAAGACCTTGGCTTCGATCGCGAGCGGCGCGATGACGAGCGCGTTGAGACCGCCGCCCGCGAGCCGCCGCGGGAACGAGAACGGCACCGTCGCCATGGCGGGTTCGTAGACGAGCTCGCCTTTCATCGCGCGCGCGAGGCCGTTCTCGTCGACCGGGACGCGCGTCTTCTCGGGCATCGCGATTGCCACCGCGATCGGCCGCGTCTTCACGCCGAGATGCGCGATCGTCGCCGCGTTCTGCTCGGGGCTGTACAAGGCGATCGACGCAAAATCGACCGGCATGTAATCCTCGAGGCTGCCGATCACGACCTGAAAGATGCTCGCGATATCCTGGCGCTCGCCGACAGACCGGGTGATGCGGTCGAGCAGCCGCATCCGCCCGAGCTGGCTCTGTAGCCGGCGCTCCGCCTGCTGGCGCCGCATCACCTCGCCTTTCAGCGCGTCGTTCGACTGCTCGACCTGCTTGGTGCGCTCGTGCACGCGGTGCTCGAGATCGATATTGAGAAGATGGAGCTCGTTCTCCGCGCGGAGGCGCTCCGCCATCTCGATCGCCGACATCTCCATCAGCCCGACCAGGAAGAACAGCTTGCCCGCGAACTTGCCGAAATGGGCGATCATCGATGGCGCATCGTCGTAGGCGGTCGAATAGAGAATCGCGAGATTCGCGAGCACCATGATCGCCGACATCAGCGCGAACATGCGGAAAATGTCGTTTTGATCGCGACGCTGCCAGCAGCAATAGCCTGCCGCCGCCCAGCACACCGGTGCGAGGACAAGCGCCGGGGCGGTGATGCCGAGCCAGGTCGGCGCGGTATAGCTCGGCAGCCACTCGAAGAGCGCGAGAAGCGCGACGATCAGCGCCGCCATCGCGGCCATGAAGGCCGCGC
>DATGLO010000621.1:0-6736 GCA_035294105.1 Allostellaceae bacterium | reverse complement strand
TCACGCCGGCGACCTATTCGCTGTTTCGCGACAGCTTCCCAATCGAGAAGCGCGGCCGCGCCTTCGGCATTTTCACCGCCGGCTCCTATATCGGCGCTGCGGCCGGCGTCATGATCACCGGCGCGCTTGCCGGCCTCGTCGGCGCCGGCAAGCTGAAATCGGTGCCGTGGCTCGGCACGCTTCATTCCTGGCAAGCCGTCCTTGTCATCATCGGCGCGATCGGCATTCCGCTGTCGCTCTTGTCGCTGACCTTCCGCGAACCGGCGCGGCTGCGCGAGGGCTCGCGGGCGAATTCGGGCGTGACCTTCCGCGAAGCCTGGCAGCAGATCAAATCCGTGTGGCGCGTCTATGTGCCGCTCGCGGTCTGGATCACCTGCTTCTTCGGCGTGGCCATTACCTATGGCTCGTGGATGCCGGAGATTATTCGCCGCACCTGGGCGCTGCCGCCGCAGCAAATCGGCTTGTTCTTCGGCGGCTGCTTGCTCATCTGCGCGCCGATCGGCGCCTGGTGCGGCGGCCATTTCATCGACATCCTGCAGCAGCGCGGCCGCAACGACGCCGCGGAAATCGTCGGGCTTTGGGTCACGATCATCTTCATTCCCTTCGGCATCGCCGCGCCGATCGTGCCCGGCGCCGGCGAGATGTTCTTTGCCCTCGGCGCGCAACTTCTCGTCGCCGGCGCCTATCAGCCTGTCGGCGCGAGCCTGCTCGCCAATATCACACCGCCGCGCCTCATGGGCAAAATCACGGCGATCTACCTTCTCGTCTATTACCTGATCGGGCGCGGGCTCGGGCCGTTCGTTGTCGCAGTGATCTCGGACAATTTCTACAGCGGCCCGCAGGCGCTCGGTTTCGGCCTCGGCACCGTGACGGCGATCCTGATGTTTATCGGCCTCTCGATGAGCTGGATGCTATTGCGCCGCGCGCGGCGGCCGTCGCCGATAGCGCGATAGCTTAAGGCGCCGCTGCTATCGCGAAGAGATCGAAGATCTCGCGAAGCGGGAGCGACGACCGCAAGACAGGAGAGGTGTCCTCTTACGCCGCGCCCGCATCGAGATAGGCGGCGCGGACGTGCTCGTCCGCGAGCAGCTCCGCCCCCGTGCCGCTGAGGGTGATGTGGCCGGTCTGCATGACGTAGCCGCGATGCGCGAGACGCAGCGCGTGATGGGCATTCTGCTCGACGAGAAAGACGGTGATCTTCTGCTCGCGGTTGATGGCGCGAATGACGTCGAAAATCTGCTTCACGATCAGCGGCGCGAGGCCGAGCGAGGGCTCGTCGAGCAGCAGCAGCTTCGGCCGGCTCATCAGCGCGCGCGCGATGGCGAGCATTTGCTGCTCTCCGCCCGACAGCGTGCCGCCGCGCTGATCGCGGCGTTCGCGCAGGATCGGAAAGAGCGCGAAAGCGCGTTCGAGATCGGCCGCGAAATATTGCGGGTCGGCGACGACGGCGCCGATCTGGAGATTCTCGAGCACGGTCATACGCGGAAAGATATGCCGGCCTTCCGGCGCGTGCGAAATGCCGCGGCGCATGATCTCGTAGGTCGGAAGATGCGTGATAGGCTCGCCGGCAAAAGCGATGGTGCCTTGCGCCGCTTGCGGCTTGCCGCAGATCGTCATGAGCAGGGTCGATTTGCCGGCGCCGTTCGCGCCGATGAGGGTGACGATCTCGCCTTCTTCGACAACGAGGTCGACCCCTTTCAGTGCCTCGATATTGCCGTAGAAGGTGTGCACCCCGGCGATCGATAAGAGCGCGGTCATGTTTCGGGCTCGCCGAGATAGGCTTTGATCACCGCCGGATCGCGGCGCACGTCCTGCGGCGTGCCGTCCGCGATCTTCTTGCCGTAGTCCAAGACGACGACGCGGTCGGAAATGCCCATCACCACGTTCATATCATGCTCGATCAACAGGATCGCGATGCGATAACGATCGCGGATCGAGAGCAGCAGCTGGTTGAGCTCATGCGATTCATGCGGGTTCAGCCCGGCCGCCGGCTCGTCGAGGCAGAGCAGCACCGGCTCGGTGCACATCGCGCGTGCGATCTCGAGTCGCCGCTGGTCGCCATAGGGGAGCGTACCGGCGACATGATCGGCGCGGTCGGTGAGGCCGATGCGCTCGAGCCATTCGCGCGCATGGTCGAGCGCTTCCTTCTCGGCAATGCGATAGCGCGCGAGGCCCAGGAGGCCGGCGATGCTCCAGCCGCTTGCCCGCATCAGCCGCGTGTGCTGCGCGATGATGAGATTTTCGAGCACCGTCATGCCGGCGAAGAGACGAATATTCTGAAAGGTGCGCGCAATGCCGGCGTCGCGGGCGATGCGCCAGCCATCCATGCGCTCGAGCCGCAGCTCTTTGTCGTCGCGATGGAGCGCGAGGCTCCCCGCGGTCGGTCGATAAAAACCGGTAAGGCAGTTGAAGACCGTCGTCTTGCCGGCGCCGTTCGGCCCGATGACGGCGGTGATCTTCTCGCGATCCGCGGCGAAAGAGAGATGGTCGATGGCCAGCAAGCCGCCGAAGCGCATGGTGAGGCCCTGGACATCGAGCAGCGCCTCGGTCGCCCGATCGCCGCTCATTTCGGCACCTCGACGAGGGGGCGATCCTCCCCGAGCCGGATCGACGGCGTGCGCAGCGAGAAGAAGCCGCGCGGCCGCCAGATCATGATACCGACCATCGCGGCGCCGAAGAGCAGCATGCGGAACTGCGCGAAGTCGCGGCCGAATTCCGGCAAGGTGACGAGGATGATGGCGGCAAGCGCGATGCCGAGCTGACTGCCCATGCCGCCGAGGACCACGATCGCCAGCACGGTTGCCGATTCCTGGAAGTTGAAACTTTCCGGGCTGACGAAACTCTGCCGCGCGGCGAAGAAGACGCCGGCGAAGCCGGCGAGCAACGCGCCAACCGCGAAAGCCGAGAGCTTCACCCCGACCGGATTGATGCCGAGCGCGCGGCTCGCGATCTCGTCCTCGCGCAGCGCTTCCCAGGCGCGCCCGATCGGCAGGCGTCGCAAGCGCAGGATGAACAAATTGACGACGATGGCCAGCGCCAGGGTGACGAAGTAAAGAAAGATGTAGCGCTGCGACAGGCTGAAATCGATGTGGAAGAATTGCGCGAAGGTTTCGCCGCCGCGCGGCGCGCGGGCGACCAGCGGCAAACCGAAGAAGGTCGGCCGCGGCACGCCGTTGATACCGTTCGGGCCGTAGGTGAAGGATTGCCAGTTGATGAGGATAATGCGGATGATCTCGCCGAAGCCGAGGGTGACGATGGCGAGGTAGTCGCCGCGCAAGCGCAGCACCGGCAGCGCCAGCAGAATGCCGACCGCCGCCGCGGTCACGCCGGCAAGCGGCAAGGCTTCCCAGAAGCCCCATGCCCAATAGGCCGAGGTGAGCGCCAAGGTGTAAGCGCCGACGGCATAAAAAGCGGCATAACCCAGATTGAGCAGGCCGGCGAGGCCGACGACGACGCCCAGGCCCCAGCCGAGCATCATGTAAATGATTACCTCAGTCGCAAGATCGACGAGATAGTCCGAAGAGAACGGGAGATACGGCCAGACGATCGCGATCGCGAGTCCCGTGAGGCCGAGCACGCGCTGGTGCCGCGCGATGAACAGCGACACGACGGGCGGCCGCTCGCGACGTTGCGGGCGCGGCAACAGGCCGATGACCAGGCGGCCGACGAACACGGTCACGACGGCTATCGCGACCCAGGAAGGACGAAAGCCGATTTGCGCGCCGTTCGCCGTGCCTTGCTGGCTCAAATCGAAACCGGCGAGCGGAATGGCGACAATCAGGGCGACGAACGCAGCGAGCGCGGCTTCTTTCACGAGACCGCGGAGATCCATCAGACTTTCTCGATCTCGGGTCGGCCGAGCAGGCCCGACGGGCGGAAGATCAAAACGAGGATCAGCACGCCGAACACCGCGACATCCTTATAGGCCGAAGAAAAGTAACCCGCCCAGAACGCCTCGATCATGCCGATGATGAAGCCGCCCAGAACGGCGCCGGGTATCGAGCCGATGCCGCCCAGGACCGCCGCGGTGAAGGCTTTCATGCCGGCGAGAAAGCCGATGAAGAAATCGATCACGCCGTAATAAAGCGTCACCATAACCCCGGCTACGGCGGCGAGCGCGGCGCCGATCAAGAAGGTCGTCGAGATCGTGCGATCGACATCGATGCCGAGCAGCGCCGCCATGGTCATGTCCTGCTCGCAAGCGCGCTGCGCCCGGCCGAGAGGGGTCGCCGCGATCATGACGCTGAACCCCGCCATCAAGGCGAGCGTTACCAGAACGATGATGATTTGCAGATAGCTGAGTTGGACCGCGAAGCCGCCCGTCTCCATCAGACGGAAGCCGCCTGTCACCACCGGCGGCAAGGATTTGACCTGCGCGCCCTGCAGGAGCTGCACGTAATTTTGCAGGAAGATCGACATGCCGATCGCCGAGATCAGGGGCGCCAGGCGAAACGAGCCGCGCAAGGGACGATACGCGACGCGCTCGACCGTCCAGCCATAGGCGGAGGTGAAAAACATCGCCGAGAGGAGAACCAGCACCAAAGCCAGCGGCACCCATGTAACCCCGACGGCCCCTAGAGCGAAAAAGGTGATGAGCGAAACGAACGCCCCGATCATGTAAATCTCGCCGTGAGCGAAGTTGATCATTCCGATAATGCCGTAAACCATCGTGTAGCCGATGGCGATCAGCGCATAGATCGCGCCGAGGGTCAGGCCGTTGATGAGCTGCTGCAGGAAATACGCCATGGGGCGCCCAAGTTATGCGGCAGCGACCCGCCCGGCAAGGCCGCTCTCGCGAGTCCGCTATCGCCGAAACGTGATGTGATTTCGCCCCATCCCGGGCTACAAGGACGACGCATGAATTTCCGCAAGCTGCCCTGGTTCGATTACAGCGGCCGGTTCTCGCCGCTCAAGGCCGGGGTCTTCGTCGCCCTCTTCATCCCGGGACTTTACACGGCCGTCATGTTCGCGCTCGACCGGCTCGGCGCCCGGCCGCTGACCGAGGCGATCCATGAATTCGGCGACTGGACGATCCGGCTGATCTTCATCTCGCTCGTCATTTCGCCGGCGCGCATCGTGCTGCAATGGCCACGGCTCTTGGATGTGCGGCGCATGATCGGCGTCGCCGCCTGTTTTTATGTGCTGATCCACCTCTCGCTTTACACCGCCGACGAAGCCTTCAACCTCGGCACCGTCGCCTCCGAGATCGTGCTGCGCATCTATCTCACCATCGGCTTCACCGCCTTGACCGGCCTTTGCGTCCTCGCGGTGACCTCGACCGACGGTTGGCAGCGGCGCCTCGGCGCGAGGCGTTGGCAAAAGCTGCATCGCGTCATTTATGTCATCGGCACCCTTGCCGTGATCCATTTCTTCATGCAATCGAAGCTCGACGAATGGGAGCCGACGGTGATGGCCGGCATCTTCGTCTGGCTGATGGCGTGCCGCGTGGCAAGCTGGCGGCTCGGCCGCGGCAAGCTGCCGGTCTGGTCCGCCGCGAGTTTGAGCCTCGGCGCCGGTATTCTGACCGCGATCGGCGAGGCCGGCTGGTTCTGGTATGCGATGGGTGCGCCCTTCCTGCTGGTGCTGCAGGCGGATCTCTCGCTCGACACCGGCGTGCGGCCGGCCTGGGTGGTCTTCGTTTCGACGCTGGCGATCGCCCTGCTCGGCTGGGCACGAGCCACCTTCTGGCCGAGCAAGGCGCGTCGTCTAAAGCCGGCCTAAGCGAAGCGGCCCTGAGGGCTTTGAGAAAGAACCTCGCGAAACCCTTCGCGCCAGGAACGATGCGCCGGCTCCCGCGCCAGGACGCGCTTCGCTTTGGCGTTATTGCCGGCGCGCGCTTCCGTCATCATGACGACAAGGTGCGAGCCGACGGCCAGCCGCGCCAGCCAGGTTGGAAAACGCCGCGGCGGTTTCGCGCCCAGCATCGTCGCGAGCGCGGGCAGCCAATCGCGCACCGCCGCAGGCTCGTCGTCGACGATATTGTAAATCCCCGGCGCGCCGCGCTCGATCGCGAGCGCGGTCGCGGCCGCCGCATCCTCGACATGCAGGAACGACCACCAGCCGCCGCCATCGCCGATCAAGGGAAACTGACGCCGGCGCAACGGACCGAGCGCCGCCTCGTCCAAAATACCGGTTCCAGGCCCGTAAAAGGCGCCGTAACGCAGCACCATGCCTTCGTTTCCTTGGACGCCGAGTACCGCCGTTTCGAGATGGCGGATCGCGGCGAAGGCCGATCGCAATTGAGTCGGCGGATCGGCATCAAGCGGCGCGGTTTCGTCCTTCACTGGGCCGCCGGTCCTCGCATAGGGCCAGCCGCAATAGCTTTGCGCGATGAAGCGGCGCGCGCCCGCCTCAAGCTGCGGTCGAAGTGGCGATAATCGACCGCGCCAAGCGCGGTCATTTCGTGGATGACGGCCTCCGGCCGCGCGGCAACGACGGCGTCGCGCAGGCGCGCCTTGTCGAGCCCGTCGACAACGACGGGCTCCCCGCCCGCGGCGCGTATGGCCGCGGCTTTCGCTTCGGGCCGCGTCTGCCCGATGACGCTATGTCCGGACGACACAAGCAGCGGCATCAGCCGGCTGCCGACGGCACCCGTGGCGCCGGCAAGGAAAACCCGCATCGTATTCCCCGTCACATAAAGTTTTCTTCGAGAGATAACGCGCCGGCGGGTCGATCGCTGCCCGCAAAGCGCAACGGCTGAGAATAGCCTAGGCTCGGCATATGGAACAAAAGAACG
>DATGLO010000620.1:0-3140 GCA_035294105.1 Allostellaceae bacterium | reverse complement strand
ATCGACGATCTGCGCGGCGACGGCGATCACTATGCCGCGACCATCGTGTCCGCCGCCTTCAAGGGCAAGAGCCGCGTCCAGCAGCACCAAATGGTCTATCAGGCGCTACAGGGCCGCGTCGGCAACGAGTTGCACGCCCTCGCCCTGCAAACCTCCCCTCCCCAGGATTAGGGGCCGCAAGACTGAACTTTTCGCGATAAGGATCGATCATGGCCGACCAAATCACCGAACGCATCAAGCAAGACATCGCCGCCAACCCGGTGCTGCTCTACATGAAAGGCACGCCGGTTTTCCCGCAATGCGGCTTTTCCGCCGCCGTGGTGCAAATCCTGACCACGCTCGGCGTGAAGTTCAAAGGCATCGACGTCCTCGCCGATCCCGAGATCCGCGAAGGCATCAAGGCGTTCTCGCAATGGCCGACGATCCCGCAGCTCTATGTGAAGGGCGAATTCGTCGGCGGCTGCGACATTGTCCGCGAGATGTACGAGAACGGCGAGCTGCAGGATTTCCTCAAAGACCACGGCGTCGCGCCGGCGAAGGCTTGAGCCGGACCGGCGGCTTTTTCTCCTATCGTTCCGTCGCGGTCGCCGCCCTGATCGCGAGCGCGGCGGCGCTCGGCGGATGCGCCACCGGCCCCGACTGGGCGGCGATCGGTCAGCAAGCGGGGCAGCTTCGCGCCGGCTGCGAAAGTCAGTACAAATCCGGCATCATCAAGACGGCGCTCGCGACCGAGCAATGCGCCAATGGTCCGATCCGCGATCTCTATGCGCGCGCCGGTTTCCTCGATATGGACGTGCTCGATGCCTATTTCGCGCGGCGCGAAGCGATCGCGGCGCAAATCGATCGCAAGGCGATCCCGCCCGAGGAAGCACGCGCCGAATTCGCGCAAGCGTTGGTCGACGAGAACACGGCGCTGCAGCAGCGCGCCGCGAGCCGCGCCATGTCCTACGCCGCCTCGACGCCGATGTTCTGCGACCGGCTCGATCGGATGACGATGATCTGCGATTAGCGTTTCCAAATGGAACGCGGCGTTTGACAAGCGCCGCTTCGATCCATGAGGATCGAAAGATGAGCGAATATCGCAAACATCTTTCGCAACATTTAGCGAAAGCGGCGGCGCTGCTTCTGCCGCTGCTCGCAAGCTGCGCCGCACCATCGGATTGGACGACCGTGGGTCGACAAGCTTTCACGATCCGCGCCGCCTGCGAGCGCCAGCATCGAGACGGCTTGATCTCGAGCGCTCTCGGCACCGAGCGCTGCGCGAACGGTACGATCATGCGGCTCTATGCCGACGCGCATTACCCGCAGATCGACGTCCTCAATCGCTATCTCGCGCGCCGCGAAACCATCGCCGCCGCCGTCGATCGCAAGATTATCGCTGCCGCCGACGCGCCTCGGCTCCTCGCGGAAGCGCAAGCCGAGCAGGACACCGCGCTCGCCGCGGCCGGTCTCGATCCGATCGCCTACGATACCGCGCCCTATAAGGTCGTGGATCTCTGCCCAAGGCCGAGCCTCGTCGCGCAGCTCTGCAACTAGGCTTTAGGCTGCGTCGGCGAACTTGAACGCCGCCATGCTGAGCCCGCCGAGTGAGAAGCTGCGATGGAGGCGCGTTGCCTTGGCATCGGCGCCGGCGGCGCCCAGCGCGACAAAGAGCGGCAGGAAATGTTCGGGGCTCGGATGCGCGCGGCGCGCAAAGGGCGCCTTCGTCTCCCAATCGAGCAGCGCGTCGAGATCGCCGCTTTCGAGCGCCTTGCCGAGCCAATCGTCGAACGCCGTCGCCCAAGCGGGTGGCGGGCCGCCGCGCAGATCGATCTCCCCGAGATTATGCGTTGCGCCGCCGGTGCCGAGGACGAGCACGCCCTCGTCGCGCAACGGACGAAGCGCCTTTCCGATCCGGTAATGCCAGCGCGCGTCGCGCATCGGCTGCACCGAGAGCTGCGCGACTTTCACATCGGCCTCGGGATAGAAGGATTTGAGCGGTACCCAGGCGCCGTGATCGAGACCGTATTGCGCATCGCCCGCCGCCGGGATGCCGGCGCCGTGCAACAGCGCGAGCACACGCTGCGCGAGCTCGGGCGCGCCCGGCGCCGGATAGGTGATTCGATAAAACTCTTCGGGAAAACCGTAGAAGTCGTGGATCGTTTCCGGCTGCGCGGTCGCGGCGACAAGCGGCAGATCGGTGAACCAATGCGCCGAAACCGCCAGCACCGCCGAAGGTCGCGGCAGGCTCTGCGCGAGCCCGTGCCAGAAATCGCCGATGGGTCCGGGAGCCAGCGCCAACGGCGGCGCGCCATGCGAGACGAAAAGCGTGGGAAGATGCGGCTGTGTCATGGCGCTAAGATGGGTACCGGTAAAGCCCTCGCAAAGGCGTTGTCAACCTGCGCCTTGCGCTTTCGGCGGCATGATCAGGACGCGGTCGACACGGCGTCCGTCCATGCCGATGACCTCGTACTGCACATCGTCGACGCTGATCCGGCTGCCGACCGTCGGGATGCGATGCAGCCGCGCCATGATGAAGCCGCCGAGCGTGTGGTAATCGCCGGCATCGTCATCGTCCTCTGCATGGACCAAATTAAGCAGGTCGCGCACCTGATCGAGCGGCGTCATGCCGTCGACAATGAACGAGCCGTCGGGCCGGCGCTCGATCGACGGACTTTCCGGCTCGCCGGGCTCGGCAATATCGCCGACCAGCGATTGCAGGATATCGGTCAAGGTCACGGCGCCTTGCAGATCGCCGAACTCGTCGACGACCAGCGCCATCGGCCCCCCTGATTTGCGGAACATCTCGAGCGCGCGCAGCGCGGTCGCGGTTTCGGGGATGAACATCGCCGGACGGACGAGCGGCTTGAGATCGAAAGGCTTGCCGAGCATCTCCGCGGTCAGCAGGTCCTTCACCTGGACGATGCCGGCGACCTGCTCGGGTCCGCCGTCGAAGACGGGAAAGCGCGAATAGTCGCTGTCGCGCACCTTGCGCCGGTTTTCCTCGGCGCTGTCCTCGATGTCGAGCCACTCCAATTGAGTGCGCGGCGTCATCACCGCGTTGACGCGGCGATCGCCGAGGCGCAACGCCATCTGCACGATCGCGCTCTCCTCGGCATGAACGTTGCCCGCCGCTTGCGCTTCGCGCAGCATGATCGTGA
>DATGLO010000619.1:0-4356 GCA_035294105.1 Allostellaceae bacterium | reverse complement strand
CCGCGCCGGGAAAGTCGGCGATGTCGAGCGGCACGCGGCGCAGCGCCGCCGACATGGCGGTGGCAAGCGCCTGATCGCCGTCGCCGGGCGCGCCGCTGGCGGGATGGACGGCGACCAGCGGATCGGTGGTCGGCGCCGGCTTCGGATTTTTGCTCTCGATCAGCTTGGCGAGGGCCGGGGCCGCCGGGCCGACGAGGTCGGTGATGCCGGCGCCGCCGTCGATCCAGGCCGACGCCGTCATCGTCGCCGTCGCCACCTGCTGGCCGGTGAGCGAGCCGTCAGGCGCGTGCATCTCCCAGGCAACGCTGACATGCATCTTGCCGTCGCTGCCGCCCGCCGCCGTCGCCTTGCCTTGGACGACATAGGATTTGCTGTTGCGCGCGTCGGTCGAGGCGGGGACGTCGTTGTCCTGCAGCGCGGTCGCCATCGCATCGGCGAGATCTTTCGCCGTCTCCTTGGGCGCGCCGGCGACCGGCTCTACGACGATGCCGGCGCTGTCCGGCGGCGTCATCAGCGGCGAGTTCGGCGGCGGCGTGTTGTCGGCAAAAGGATGCGGCAGGGGCTGGCAGGCAGCGAGTGCCGCAAGCAGCGCAACGATCGTAAAAAAACGCATGGCGGCGGATACTATCGCCCGACCTTTTGCGCGCAAGCTGATTAAGGCGCGAGGCAGATCGCGGAGAGCTGGTGGCCGAATTGCTTTTCCTGCGCGAGATAGGTGCGCCGCCAGGAGAAGAAGCGCTGATCGTCGCGCGCGGTATCGCCGCCGATCCAATCGATATGCTTGACGCCGGCGGCTTCGAGCCGCGCGCGGCAATAGCCGGGCAGATCGAAGAGGTGATGGCGCGGTCGCGGCGCGGCGCGGAAGAAGCGCGTGTAGCCGGCGTCTTGCGCCAGGATCGGCGCCGGGAATTCCGGCCCGACCTCGTAGGAGTTGAAGCCGATGCACGGGCCGATGGCGGCGATGATGCGGTTGAGGCTCGCGCCTTCTTTAAGCATCGCCGCGACGGTTGCTTCGAGCACGCCCGTCACCGCGCCGCGCCAGCCGGCATGCGCCGCGGCGACGATGCCGGCGCGCTCGTCGGCGAACAGCACCGGCGCGCAATCGGCGGTGAGGATGCCGAGCGCCAGCCCCTTGCGCTTCGTCACCATGGCATCGGCCTTGGGCCGCGCGCCCGCCGGAAAGGGCGCATCGACGAGGACGACATCGGGACTATGCACCTGATGCACGGTCGCGAGCGCGTCGGCGCCGAGGCCGAGTTCGGCCATCGCGCGGCGCCGGTTTTCGGCGACCTTGTCGAGATCGTCGCCCGAAGAGAGGCTGCAATTGAGCGAGGCAAAGACGCCTTGGCTGACGCCGCCCTCGCGGGTGAAGAAAGCGTGGCGCAGCGGCGGCGCCGCAAGCAAGCCCGACTGGACCTTCATGTCGTTGCGAAACCGGCGGGCACCGGTCCTCCTTGCTGCGTCAGCGCGAGCACTTTGAACAAAGTGCCCATCTGCGCCGGCTCAATCAAGCGCCGGCAGCCCGAGCGGATCGCTTCTTGCTGAGCGGGCGTCGCATTCTTTGCGAGCGCTGCCGCGCGCGCTTCGATGCCGAGCGCGATCAGGAACTGCGCCTGGGTTATCGGCCCGTAAACCGCCGCGCGATTGCCGGCCGCGACATGGGCCAGGTGACCGAAATCCACATGCGCCGTGAGATCGGTTTCGCCCGGGCTTTCGGTGATCGGCACCGGCCGGTGCTGCCGCACCGCCTGCAGCGTGTCGGCGCTTTGGCTGGGGGAATAGCCGTAATCGATGATGAGCGCCGCGCCGCCATAGTCGTGCAGACGAAGCGCGATATAGGCTTCGGGGCTGAGCGTCCGTTCTTCGAGCACCGCGCCATCCTGCGCTTGCGGCAGGATCGGGTTCATCCGGCTGGGCTGCGGCTCGGTTTCAAGTACGAGCGTGCCCGTCGTCTCGTCGAAGACGATCTGGCGCTGATGCCAGGCGCCGTCGCGGCGGTCGAATTGCACGACCGGCAGCGCGTCGATGAACTCGTTCGCGATCAGCAGCATCGGGCCGGGCGGGACTTTCGCGAAATGATCGTGAAATCGCGGATCGTATGGCGCGAGCTTTTCCTGCTGCGCGCGCCGCAGCACCGGACTGGTTTCGACGAGATGCAGCTTCAGCGCCTGGTGAAAGCCCGGCACGCGCCGCGTCGCGCGCAGCGCATCCGCCATCAAGGTGCCGCGGCCGGGACCGAGCTCGACGAGCAGCACCGGATCGGGCGCGCCCATCCGCTGCCAGTAATCGGCGCACCAGGCGCCGATCAGCTCGCCGAAGACCTGGCTGATCTCCGGCGCGGTGGTGAAATCGCCCGCGGCGCCGAACGGATCGCGCGTCGCATAGTAATGCGCGTTGCAAAGCCGCATGTAATCGTTGACCGCAATCGGGCCCTCATCGCGGATGCATGCGATCAGCCGCGCGGCGAATGTATCCGCGGGTTCGACGCTTACTTCGACTCGGGTTTTGCGCGCCATGCCAGCCAGAGCCCCAAGAGCAGCACCGGGATCGACAGCAACTGCCCCATGGTCGCGCCGAACCAGAGGAAGCCGAGGAAAGCGTCGGGCTCGCGGAAGAACTCGCAGAAGATGCGCGCGCAGGCATAGCCGATGAGAAAGACGCCGCTGGTGAGGCCGGGCCGCTCGCGGATGCTGGTATGGCGCACGAGGAAGAACATGATGAGGAACAGCACCAAGCCTTCGAGCGAGGCTTCGTAAAGCTCGCTCGGATGGCGCGGGATGACGCCGGCATCGGGATAGATCACGCCCCACGGCACGGTGGTCGGCCGGCCCCAGAGCTCGCCATTGATGAAATTCGCGACCCGGCCGAAGAAAATCCCGATCGGCACGGCCGGCGTGACGATGTCGGCGAAAGCGAGCAGGGCGATGCCGCGCTGGCGGCAGAACAGCCACAAGGCGACCAAGACGCCGAGCGCGCCGCCGTGGAAGGACATGCCGCCGTGCCACAGCTTGACGATCTCGCTGGGGTTGGCGAAGTAGAAATCGGGCTTGTAGAAGAGCACATAGCCGGCGCGGCCGCCCAAAACCACGCCGAGCGTCGCCCAGACGAGGAAATCGTCGATCGCTTGCGGGCTCGCGACCGCCGGCGGGCGCTTCGCCACCCAGAGGCAATAACGCCAACCGAGCAGCAGCCCGACGATATAAGCGAGCGCATACCAGCGGATCGCGAAAGGTCCGAACGAGACCGCGATCGGATCGAAATTGGGAAAGGGGATGGCCAGCATCAACGATAAGGATCTGGGCGAACGAGAAAGTTCTGCACGTAATCGCGCACGCCATCCTCGAGCGGGGTCGGCGCTGCGTTAAAACCGGCCGCGCGGATTCGTTCCATCTTCGCTTCCGTGAAATACTGATACTTGTCGCGGATCTCGAGCGGCGTATCGATGTAATCGATCTTCGGCTCCTTGCCGAGGGCGCGATAGACCGCGGCGGCAAGATCGGCGAAGCTGCGCGCCTGGCCCGAGCCGGCGTTGAAAAGGCCGCTCACCTTGGGATGGTCGTAGAGCCAGAGCAGCTCGGCGACGCTATCGTGCACCGAAACGAAGTCGCGCTTCTGCCCGCCGTCGGGGATACCGGCACAATGCGAGCGGAAAAGCTTGCACGCTTCGCCGGCCTGGGCGCGCGGGAAAATCTGCGCGACGACGCTTTTCTGGCTGCCTTTGTGATACTCGTTCGGGCCGTAGACGTTGAAGAATTTGAGGCCCGCCCATTGCGGCGGATGCGCGGCTTTGCGCTCGATCAGTCGGGCGACGCGGCGATCGAAGAGCTGCTTCGACCAGCCATAGGCGTTCAGCGGGCGGAGCTTCGCCAAGGCCGCCGGCGTGCCGTCGTCGTCGAAGCCGGCACTGCCGTCGCCGTAGGTCGCCGCCGACGAGGCGTAGAAAAAGCGCGTGCCGGTCGCGGTGCACCAATCCCAGAGCTGCAGCGACAAAGCGAGGTTGTTGGCGATGATGAAATCGGCGTCGGTCTCGGTCGTCGAAGACACGGCGCCGAGATGGAAAATCGCGTCGAGCCCGCGCGGCTGCGCTTCGAGAAAGCCGGTTAGGGCCTCGGGCGCGATGAAGGCCGCGAGCTCGCGCTTGCCGAGGTTGCGCCATTTCTCGTCCCGGCCGAGGCGATCGCACACGACGATGTCGGCGAGGCCGCGCTCTTCGAGCGCCGCGACCAGATTCGAGCCGATGAAGCCGGCGCCCCCGGTGACGAGAATCATGGCCGCGTTATAGGGCAATCCGCGCGCGCGGCGAAACGCCGGACCCGCCGTCTTCTGTCCGTGTGACTTCTGTGTTAAGGAGCGGCG
>DATGLO010000618.1:0-4949 GCA_035294105.1 Allostellaceae bacterium | reverse complement strand
GCGCGGCGACATCTGGGGGCCGATGGCCAATACCGCGCTGCGCATGTTCTACGGCTGGGTCCTCGCCTCGCTTGCGGGCATCGTGCTTGGCGGCGCCATCGCCCGCTCCGGGCCGGTGCGCGCCTATCTCGAGCCGCTCCTCGAATTCCTTCGGCCGCTGCCCGCCTCGGCCATCATCCCGCCGGCCATCCTCTTCCTCGGCCTCACTAGCAAGATGGCGGTGACGGTGATCGCCTTCGGCGCGCTGTGGCCGGTGCTCCTCGGCGCCTATCACGGTTTCCGCAGCGTCGCACCGCAGCTCGTCGAGATGGCCGCGGCAATGCGCATGAAATCGCTGGCCTTCTTGTGGAAGGTCGCGCTGCCCAGCGCCCTGCCCGACATTTTCGCGGGCGTGCGCGTCAGCCTCGCCATCGCGCTGATCCTCGCGGTCGTCACCGAAATGCAGGCGGCGCAGACCGGCCTGGGTTTCAACATCCTCATGGCGCAGCGCAGTTTCCGCAGCCCCGAGCTCTATGCCGGCACGATCGTCCTCGGCATTCTGGGTTTCTTCACGAACTACGCGCTGGTGGCGACGGAGAAACGCCTGCTGCGCTGGCGCACGCTAACACGGTGAAATCAGGTGCGCTTTAATGCGCGCGCGAAAACATTGGGAGGAAGCATGCACGCTCGCCTTGTGGGTCTCGCGCTCGCCGCCACCATCGTTGCGACCGCGCCTGCGCGGGCGGATGAGACGATCCGCGTCGGCACGCCGGAACCGACCGCCTTTTCGTTCTCGGTGACGGATGTCGGCAATGCATCGGGGATATTCAAGAAATACGCCCTCACGGTGCAGCGCATCGATTTTGCCGGCGGCGCCAAGATGCATCAGGCGATGGATGCCGGCGCGCTCGATGTGATCACCGGCACCGGCTCCGACATCCTCTTTCTCACCAAAGGCGCACCGGAAAAAGGCGTCGCGGCTTATGCCAACGATCTCGCCGCGGTTTCGCTGGTCGTGAACGCGGATTCGCCGTTCAAGAGGATCGAGGACCTCAAGGGCAAAACCATCGCCGTGAGCACGACCGGCTCGTTCACGAGCTGGGTGGCGAAGACCATCTTGGGACAGCACGGCATTACGCCCGACCAGTTCAATTTTGCCTATCTCGGGACGATGAACGGCATTGTCGCCGGGCTGCTGACCAAGAACGTCGACGGGATCATCGGACCGACCGCGCGCTCCTTGCAGCTCGAAGGCGAAGGCAAAGTACGAATCCTCGCCAATGCCAGCGCCGAGATCACCAACTTCATCGCCAACATCGTCTATGCCAGCGACACGATGATGACGCAGCACCCCGAAACGCTGAAGAAATTCCTTGCCGCCTATTTCGAGACCATCCGTTATATGAAGGCGCATAAGGCGGAAACGCTCAAGGATACGGCGGCGGCCACACAGCTTCCGGCCGACATCGCGGCGAAGGGCTACGATCTCGAAATGCCGACCTTCTTCGACGACGGCCATTTCGACCGCAAGAAGCTTGCCGCCGTGCAGCAGTCGCTCGTCGATCTGAAGCTGATCGACCATCCCGCGCCCGTCGATACCATCATCACGGAAAAATTCCTGCCCTAAGTCGAATTCCCCTAGGAGAACCAGCCCATGTCACGCCCGATGATTCGTCACCTTGCCATGTTCGTGCGCGATCCCGATAAGGTCGCGAAGTTCTACGTCGACGTCTTCAAGATGGACGTCGCCTACAAGACCGATCGGACCAAGACCGAGGGCAAGGCGTGGTTCCTCACCGACGGCTATATCAGCCTCGCCATCCTGCCGCAGCGCCTCGAAGGCGAGGCCGCATGCGGCCTCAACCATTTCGGTTTCAAGGTCGACGACGTGGCGGAGATTTCCGAGGAACTCGTCGCGGCCGGCGTCGAGGAGCCGAAGAAGCGGCCGTCGACGCGGCCTTATGCCGAATTTCGCGGCTGCGATCCGGAAGGCAACTGGTTCGACCTCTCCGAGCACGGCTTCGACAGCGTCGAGACCGAAGAACAGCGCGCCAAGCGCAAGGCGCTCGCCGGCGCGAAGTAAAGCGGACCCTACTTGCCGCCGATCTTCTTCGGATCGCGGCCGGTCGCGCCGACCGGCTTGTCGGTCGCGTATTTCGGCAGAATGCCGGTCAAGTTCGTGCGGTCGATTCCGCGCAGCTCCCAATTGTCGAAGACGCCGGATTGGCGCAATCCGTCGACGTGCTCTTTCGCCCCGCGATAGGGGTAATCCGTGCCGAAGACGAAATGCGAGGCCGGGATCACCTGGCGCGCGCAAGAGAGCGCGACCTTGTTCGAGGCCTGCGCGGTATCGTAGTAAAAGCGCTGCGCCTCGGGCACGAATCCGCCGGGCAGCTTCTGCCGGAATTCCGGGAAGGTCGCCGTGCGCATGAAGCGCTCGATCAGGAACGGCATCGTGCCGCCGGCATGCGACCAGATGATGCGGAGATTGGGGAAGCGCTGCGCCGCCCCGCCGAAGATCATGCGGGCGATGGCGCGCGTGGTGTCCGTGCCGTATTCGATATTGGCGTCCTGCACGCCGGGCACGAGATTGACGCAGCAATCGGGCGTCGCCGGATGGACGTAGATCACCGCCTTGCGGCGGTCGAGCTCGGCGAAGACCGGGTCAAAAGCGGGATCGCCGAGCCATTTGTCGTGATAGGACGTGTAGAGCCCGATGCCGTCGGCCTTCAGCACGTCCAGACCGTATTCGATCTCGCGGAGGCAGCCTTCGACATCCGGCATCGGCAGCGCGGTGAACATGCCGAAGCGCCCGCGATGATCGGCGACGAGTTTCGCGGCGTAATCATTGCACTCCCGCGCCAGGCGTCGGATCTTCTCGCGATCGTCAAGCCGCATGGTGATTTGCGTGACCGAAAGAATCGCGGTCGCGACCTCGCCCTCGTCCATATCCGCGATCGACTTGGCGAGCGACCAATTCTTGAGCGGCGGCCCGATCTCGTCGCCGAGCGCCTCGAGATAGGCCGGCGGCGAGATGTGATGGTGGACGTCGATACGGAAGAAATCGGCCATGCCTACTCCCCTGCGACCGCCGGCGCAGCCGCGAATTGCCGGCGATAGATCAAGCCGAGCATGATGTTGAGCACGATCACCGCGAGATAGGGTCCGGCTACGACATAAAGCACCGTATCGAGCGAGAACTTCGCCGAGAACACGTAGCCGATGGTGAGCGGGCCCACTGCGCCGCCGATACGGCCTGCCGCCGTCGCCCAGCCGACGCCGTTCGAGCGGATGCGCGTCGGATAGAACATCGCGACCGTGCTGTTGAGGGAGTTATGGGTGCCGGAGCCGCACGCATGCGCCACGGTCGCGAGGATGGTATAGGCAGCGACAGTCAGTCCCGAGGCGCCGATCGAGATCAGCATCGCGACACAGAGGCTCGCCGAGACAACCGAGGCGAGCGGCCCGACCTTGTCGAGCGGCCGCGCGAGGCACAGCAGCATTACGATCCCGCCCCAGCCGGCATAGGAAAAGGCGAATGCCGCCTGCTGCTGGGTCAGGCCCTGCGCCTCCATGATCGTCGTCAACCAGGCGGTGTAGCCGAGATAGGTGAAAGACTCGAAGAAATAGCTGAGCCAGAGGAGCGGCGTCGTCAGCTTCAAGTCGCCGGCGAAAAGGTCCCTGAGCGAGCCCTTGCCGGATTTCTCGTGCTGCATGATGAAGCGCGTCGCCGGCCCGATCCCCGCATCGGAAAAGACCCGCATCGCTTGCTGCCGCAACCGCGGCGCAAACGGCTGGGTAACGGTGAGGAAGCGGATCGATTCCGGCAGACGAAGATACAACAGGGCGCTTAGTACCAGCCCGGCCGCGCCCACCACCACGAACACCGCATACCAGCCATAGATGCCGTTGAGCTTCGCCGCGATGAGGCCGGCGAGCGCCGTGCCCGTCGCGTAGCCGAGAAAAGCGATCACAACAAAGCTGGCGCGGAAGCGCTTGGGCGCGGCCTCATTCAGGAGGGCGATCGTGTTCGGGATTGCGCCGCCGATGCCGAGCCCCGTAAGGAAACGCCACATCATGATCTGCTCGAGCGAGCCCGAGAACATCGTGCACAGCTCAGGCACGCTATAGAGCAGCACCGACAAGATCACGCCGAGACGGCGGCCGTAACGATCACCGATATAGCCGAAGATCAGGCTGCCGAAGAACACTCCAAACCCGGCCGAGGCGAAGACCCAGCCGAGCACGCTGCGGTCGGCCGGGAAAGCGCGCAGGATCGCCGGGCCGGAAACGTTCCCCGAGCCGGTGTCGGCCGCATCGACGATGATGATCAGCAGGCAGAGGACGATCGTGCCGAGGTGATAGAGGCTGAGCTTCTGCTCATCGAGAAGCTCGCCGATATCGACGGTCGCAACACCCTCCCTGCGCGCTTCGGCGGCCATCAGCGGAACTGCGGCAAAATCCGCAGCGCGTTGTCGCGGTCGATCTTCTTGAGCTCGTCGACGGTGAAGACGCCGCTTTCGGCGACCGCCTTCGCGATCTCATCGCAATGGCCCCAGGGCACGTCGGTGCCGAAAACGATCTGGTCCATGCCGACGACCTCGCGCAGCGCCAGGAGCGGTGCGCGCGCGTAGACCGCTGCGGTGTCGTAGTAGAATTTTTTGACCTCGGGCACGAAACCGTTCGGCAGGTTTTTAGCGAATTGCGGCGCCCGTGCGCCGCGGGTGAAGCGTACCAGCAGGAACGGCATGGTGCCGCCGCCATGCGACCAGATGAATTTGATGCCGGAAAAACGCGCAGCGCGGCCGGTCAACACGATCTGCGCGATGCAGCGCGTCGTATCGGTGCCGTATTCGATCAACGGATCGCCGATGCCGGCGCTCGGCACCAGGAGATTGGTGCAGCAGGTCGCAGTCGTCGGATGGGTGTAGACCACCGCCTTGCGGCGCGAGAGCTCGTCGAACACCGGA
>DATGLO010000617.1:0-8933 GCA_035294105.1 Allostellaceae bacterium | reverse complement strand
AGCGAGCAACGAGGTGCGCTTCATGAAATCCATGACGCCGAGGCCCGAGGCGAAACGCGCGCTGCGCGCCGTCGGCAGCACGTGATTGGGCCCGGCGACGTAATCGCCGACCGCTTCAGGCGTATACCGGCCCAGGAAGATCGCGCCCGCCTGGTTGATGCGCGCGGCGAGCGCTTCCGGCCGATCGACGGCGAGCTCGACATGCTCGGCGGCGATACGGTCGGCGAGCGCCGGCGCTTCGTCGAGATTACGTACCAGGATGATCGCGCCGTGATCCTTCCAGCTCGCGCCCGCGATCGCGCTGCGCGGCAAGCGCTCGAGCTGGCGGCTCACCGCCTCGCTCACCGCCTTCGCGAAATCGCGATCGTCGGTGATGAGGATCGACTGGGCCGCGGCATCATGCTCGGCTTGCGCCAAGAGATCGGCGGCGATCCATTGCGGATCGTTGTGCTTGTCGGCAATCACCAGCACTTCGGACGGCCCGGCAATCATATCGATGCCGACGGTGCCGAAAACGCGCCGCTTCGCTGCCGCGACATAGGCATTGCCCGGACCCGTGATCTTGTCGACCGGTGCGATGGTCGCCGTGCCGAAGGCGAGCGCCGCGACCGCCTGCGCGCCGCCGACGCGATAGATCTCGCCGACGCCGGCGATCCGCGCCGCAGCCAGCACCAGCGGATTGAGCGCGCCGCCCGGCGCGGGTACAACCATGACGATACGCGCGACTCCGGCGACTTTCGCAGGCACGGCGTTCATCAGCACCGACGAAGGATAAGCGGCGGTGCCGCCCGGCACGTACTGCCCGACGGAGGCGATCGGCCGATAGCGCCAGCCGAGCTTCACGCCGGCCGCATCGGTGTAATCGAGATCGCCCGGCAATTGGCGGCGGTGATAATCCTCGATCCGTTGCTTGGCGAAAGCGAGCGCCTCGATCGCCTGCCGCGAACACGCTTTCGCCGCGGCATCGATCTCGGCGTCGGCGACCCGCAAGGTCGCCGGCGTCAGCTCGAGCCGGTCGAGGCGCTTGGTATGCTCGAGCAGTGCCGCATCGCCGTTGATTTTCACATCGTCGATGATCGCCGCGGCGGCGAGATCGACATCGGCGGCGAGCTCGCGCTTGGCCGCGAGAAACTTCGCGAAAGCCGCGGGGAATTGGGGCGATGCGCTGTCGAGCTCAAGCGGCATCGGCCGCCTCGCGGAAGCGCTCGATCCACCCGTTCACCTCGGCGGCGCGCGTCTTCAATGCGGTGCGGTTGACGATGAAGCGCGAGGTGATGTCGGCGATGTGCTCGATCTCGACCAGGCCGTTGGCGCGCAACGTGCTGCCGGTCGCGACGAGATCGACGATCTGGCGCGCAAGGCCCATGCTCGGCGCCAGCTCCATCGCGCCGTTCAAGACGATGCATTCGGCCTGGACGCCGCGCTGGGCGAAATGCCGGCGCGTCATCTCGGGATATTTGGTCGCGATGCGGACATGGCTCCAACGCGAAGGGTCGTCGCGTCCGGCATCCTCCTTTGGCGCAGCCACCACAAGTCGACATTTGCCGACATTGAGATCGAGCGGCACGTAGATTTCGGGATAGCCGAATTCCATCAGCACGTCGTTGCCGGCGATGCCGAGCTGGGCCGCGCCGAAGGCGACGAAGGTCGCGACATCGAAGCTCCTGACGCGGATGACATCGAGCCCCTCGTGATTGGTCTTGAAGCGGAGCTGGCGCGAGGACGGATCGTCGAAGGCCGGCTCGATCGCGATCCCGGCGCGCTGCAAGAGCGGCGTGACTTCGCCGAGAATGCGGCCGCGAGGCAGCGCTAGGATCAGCGTCTCATTGCCGCGCACAAAAGAACTCCATCTCCAATCTCGTCATTCCCCTCGCCCTCCCTCTCTCCCTGTCTGGAAGAGGGTTCTGGCGAGGGCCAAATCCCGATCTTCAGGGTTCCGCCACCGGATGCTTGGGGCGGAATTTCGTCGGCCAAGGCTCGCCCAGATCGTCTAAATGGCACATGACACGGCCGACTTCCAGCCGCACCGAACTACCGCCGGCGAAATCCAAGATCAGGGCCGAGACATTCGCGCCGACGCTTTCGGTTCGCAGCGCCAGCAGGGCGAGGATCCGGTCGGTCTCGCGCGGATGAAAGCCGCGGCGGCTGACCGCCGTCACCTCGTCTATGCAAAGACCCGTCAAGATGCGCTCACCGCTTTGCGATTTCGTCTTACCCTCGCTCGCGCGCGGCTCCCAGCGGAAACGATTGGCGACCAGGACGAAGCGATGCTCTTCCGGGATGTAAGCCATCTCGGCGATGGGCACGAGCGAATCCTGCAGGATCGTCGAGATCACGGCGAGATCCTCGGCATCCGCGGCGCGCAGCTTCAATCCGGCCATGAGGCGCCTCTAATCATCCGCCCTCTAGTCATCGGTAAGCCGCTCGATCTCGGCACCGCAAGCCGCAAGCTTCTCCTCGAGCCGCTCGTAGCCGCGATCGAGGTGATAAACGCGGTTGATCATGGTCTCGCCCTCGGCGGCAAGGCCTGCGAGCACGAGCGAGACCGAGGCGCGCAGATCGGTCGCCATCACTTCGGCGCCGGTCAACCGCGGCACGCCGCGCACCATCGCCGAGGCGCCGTGCACATTGATGTTGGCGCCCATCCGGCAGAGCTCGGGCACGTGCATGAATCGATTTTCGAAGATCGTCTCGGTGATCATCGCCGCGCCCTCGGCCTTCGACATCAGCGCCATCATCTGCGCCTGAAGATCGGTCGGGAAGCCGGGGAACGGTTCGGTCATCACATCGACACCCGTCAGCCCGTTGCGCCGTCGGACGGAAAGACCGGTATTGGTCTCAGCGATCTCGACGCCCGCAGCGTTGAGGCTCTTCGCCACCGCGGCAACGAGGTCATAGCGCGCACCGGCCAGCTCGACCGCGCCGCCGGTGATCGCCGCCGCCATCAGATAGGTGCCGGTCTCGATCCGGTCGGGCACGACGACATGCTCGGCGCCGTGCAGCTTCGGAACGCCGGTGATGGCGATGCGATCGCTGCCGGCGCCGCTCACCTTGGCGCCCATGGCGTTGAGACAGGCGGCAAGATCGACGATCTCGGGCTCGCGCGCGGCATTGACGAGCAGCGTATCGCCCTCCGCCAACGACGCCGCCATCATCAGATTCTCGGTCGCGCCAACCGAGACCTTGGGGAAGATGATCTCCGCGCCTTTGAGACCCTGCGGAGCCCGGGCATGGATATAGCCCTGGCGCAGATCGACCTTCGCGCCGAGCTGCTCCATTCCCTTGATGTGAAGATCGACCGGCCGCGTGCCGATGGCGCAGCCGCCCGGCAGCGACACCCGCGCCTCGCCGCAGCGCGCGAGCAGCGGCCCGAGCACCAGCACCGAAGCCCGCATGCGGCGGACGAGGTCGTACGGCGCGGTGGTCGAGATGATGTTGCGTGCATCGATCTTCAACGCATGGCCGTGCTCGTGCGGCGTCTTCGCGCCGACCATGGTGACGGCGGCGCCGTGCTGCACGAGAAGATGCGACAGGGTCGTGATATCCGCCAGCACCGGCACATGGCGCAACGTCAGCGGCTCTTCGCTCAAGAGCGCGGCCGTCATCAACGGCAGCGCCGCATTCTTCGCGCCGCCGATGGGAATGGTTCCGGAAAGCGGTTTCCCGCCGCGGATGCGGATTCTGTCCATGCTCTCAACTGTCCGGGGGTTGACGCGACCGGGCGTTGCGGGTTGTAGTCGATACGCGCCCGCTACTCAACCGCCTGAAAATAAAGGTCTTCTGCGGAGAAAAACCCCTCCCCCTTCCGCTAGGCGGGTCCCCCATTCTCCCCGGCGGGGAGAGGGTTGGGATGAGGGGGCGCATTTTCGCGCACGCTGTCCCTACGCTCGCGAGACTGGGCCTTACGACGCTGGAGATTGGCCCGGAGCGCGGCGGCGAGACGCGCTTCGCGCGCCGCCGTCATGCTCTCGCCCGTGCTAGTTCGTTGTGGCTGTGGTTTCGGCTTGTCGCTCACGCCGGCAAAGTGGTGGCCGAGGACCGGCACGTCAAGCGACGGTGATCCCGGCCTTCGCCCCGCAGGCTCAGTCTTTCGTCTCGGCCTTGCCGGCGGTGCGGTGGCGCTGTGCGAGGTCCGAGAGCTGGCGACGAAGGTCGTCGCGCGTGACATGGGCGCTGCGCATCACGGGCTCCATGATATCGTCGCACAGGAGATCTTCGAGATCGGGTTCGCAGCTCATCCTAAATGTCCTATCGCTCATACTTATTCTAGGCAGTAACGGGCGCGCTCATCCCTTTATTCCTCAAGCCGCCGCGTTCACAGATTCCGGAGCGCGCCAGAGACCGCTTGCGTCTTTCGTGAATCCGTTGTCACGATAGAGATTGCGAACGGGCGCGTTGCGCGATGTCTCGATGATCCGTGCCGCGATCCGCACGCCGGATGCGCGTAAATCGTTCAACATATGCTGCATGAATTTGTGCTCGACGCCGAGGCCGAGGACGCGGCAACTCATGACGAGGGCGATGATCTCGCCGTCGACAATCGCGGCGGCGCCGACGAGGCCGTGATCGCCGAAACGGTCGGACACATGCAACACATACAGCCGCGCCCCCGGGTCCTTAACCATCGCCTGCAGCTCACCGAGCGTAAAAACCCGGCCGGTGGTATTGAACTGGGTCGTACGGCGGAACAGCTCTTCGATGCGATCGAGCTTGGCCCCGCTTTGGGTCGGGCCGGTCACGCGCTCGATCCGGCACTCGATCTGGAGCGAGGCGAGGTAATCGCTTTCGTCGACCGCCTCGGCGCGGAAATGTTGGCGATGGAGCTGCGCTTTGACGAGCGCCGTGCGCTGCGCCGCCTCCTCCGTGATGGCCGGGAGCTGCAATCGCGGATCGGTGAGGAGCTTGGCGCGGAGCCCGAAGAGGTCCTCGCCCCAGACCTCGACCCCGGGCAGGCGCTGGCGAACGCGGTCGCGCTCGATCGGATGGTCGTCGATGAACAGGAAGGTCTCGAGCGCGAAGCCGATCTCTTCGGCGATCGAGCGGATGTTCTCGGCCTTGTCGCCCCAGTTGACTCGCCAGGTGACGAAATCGTCCGGCGTCAGAAGGCGCTCGCGCGGATACTGGCTCGAATAGCGCCACAGTTCCTTGACCGTCGCCTCGTCGTTCTTCGATACGCAAGCGAGGACGATGCCCCGCTTTTTGAGGCACAGCAGCGCTTCGTGGAGGCCGAAATAAAGGCCGATATAGGAGAACGCGCCGCTGATCGTCGGATCCCAGGCGAAGGGGCTGCCGGTCTCGGCGAGCACGCCCGGCCACAGCACGCCGTCGAGATCGACGATGACGCATTTTTTACGGTCGATGCCGAGAACCGTGACGAGGCCGTCGATATGTGCCTTGGCCATCGCCGCCTCGCGGCCATAGGGATCGCCGCCCAAGGCCGCCGCGAGCGGCTTGAGATCGGGAAAGAGCCCGTGCGTCGCGGCCTTCTCGCTCTCGGGCCGCTGCAAGAGCCAGCCTGGCGAGCCGAGATGGGTAAAGCCGGTCTGGGCATCGTCGATCATCTTCGCCGAGCCGATCGCCGCCATCGCCGCGGCGATGTCGGTCACGTAAACATCGGGCATCGACGCCGCGAGATCGGCGAGCACGACGTTCGCCGTGCGGAAACGCGTGCGATGGCCGTTAAGGCCGCGCTCGGCGAGGCCCAAAGGCTGCACCGTCGGCTCGGGCAGGTTGTCGATGAGGATCGGCGCCGCGGTGTGCTGACGAAGCTGCTCCAAAATCTGCCGCGCCTGGAGGATGTAGGCGCCATGCGGCGGCGCGCCACCGGGCGCCGGATCGAGCGTCATCCGATGCCGGGCGCTCAACGCTCCGATCAGCACGGCATCGTGGCGATGCTCGGCGGCGAGCCGCACATCGTCGGGCGAGGTCGCGGCAACGCGCAGATCGATGCCGCGCGACAAGGCTTCGCGGCGCAGGAAATTCGCTTCCATCTGAATGTCGCAATCGCCGAGCAAGAGGACATCGACGCGCTTTTTCGGCGCCTGAGCAAGATCGCCGATGCTCCGCGCCGCGCCGGCCGACCAATAGGCCGCGGCGCCCTCTTTCACTTCGCGGCGATAGCGGTCGAGCAGCTCGCCGGGATCGCGCCCATAGGTCGCGCCGAACTTGGCGATAGCCGCCTCGACCTCGGAATCGGCGCTGCCTTCGACGAGAAAGCCGCGCTCGACAAGGCTGCTTAGGGCGCCGGCGATGGCCGCCTGGCCCTGCTGCGCAATGAGCGCGCCGCAATCATCCGGCCACTCTCGAGGCGCTGCAAAGAAATCCAAGACCTCGCTCACGCCGCTCTCGACCGCGAGGCGGTGATGGGTCAGCGCATGGATCAGAAGCACGCGGTTCGGCCCGAGCGGTAACTGATGAAGAAAGCGCGATCGCTGAAAAATCATGGCCCCAAACCCGCGGCGGAAACGAGCCACTATCTTTCAGAGAGATGGTTTCCGGATCGTTAACCATCTTGGGCTTTACTGGCCGGGGCTCGCGCGCGGGCCGCTCGTCTTGCCACTTAAGGGCCGATCCTGTATTTCCGCGGCCCGTTACTGTTTCCGGATGCTGCCGTAGCTCAGTGGTAGAGCACTCCCTTGGTAAGGGAGAGGTCGAAAGTTCAATCCTTTCCGGCAGCACCAGTTTTCGCTTGGCGAAGCGGCCTTTGGGGCGACGGATGCGGTGGATATTTCAGCTGCTTGGCCATGGTGCCGGCTTGACCGGCGTGTTGATCGGCATCGGCTCGATCCTGCGCGCCGCGACGCCGGGCGGCATGCTGCGCTTCATTCCCTACCTGCACGGCGTCACGAGCCTCGCCATCGGCGGCCCGCTGAGCATCGCGCTCCTGGCGATCGCGGCGCTCTTCCTCGGCAGCGGCGACGGCGCCGGCTAATTGCCGCCGCCGCATTTCGAAAAAGCGGCAACCAGCTCGACATGGTGCGACCAGGTGAACTGGTCGACCACGGTGACGGCATCGAGACGGTAGCCGCCATCGACCAAGAGACGCGCGTCGCGCGCGAAAGTCGCCGGATTGCACGAGACCGCGACCACCACCGGGACCTTGCTGCCGGCGACCGCCGCACTCTGCTCGTGTGCGCCGGCGCGCGGCGGATCGAAAACGATCGCGTCATAGCGCTCGACCTCGTCGCGGCGCAGCGGTTCGCGGAAGAGATCGCGCCGGATCGCCCGCAGCCCTATCGCATGAGACCGGCCCAACGCATCGATCGCCGGGCCGGCATGATCGAACGCATCGACCGCGCCGCGTTCCAGCATCGGCCCCGCGAAGGTGCCGCAGCCGCAAAACAAATCGGCGAAGGCGCCGCGGGGCGGCAAAGCGGCCATGACCGCTTGGGTCAACGCGCGCGCGCCAGCCTCGGTCGGCTGCAGGAAGGCAAGCGGCGGCACGGCGATGTCGAGCGCACCGAAACGGGCGATGAGCGGCCGCGTCTCCAGCAACACCTCGGGCAGATCGCCGAGACGGGCGCGCCACGCGATGCGGCTACAGCCTGTCGCCGCTGCCAGCCGCGCGATCGCATCGCGCGTCGACAGATCGGGCTTGCCCGCCGTGCCGATCGGGCCGGTTAGCACGATCTCGCTTCCGCCGCAGAGCGACTGGATGAACGCCGTAGCGGGCTCGCCCTCGCGCAGCAGCGGCGCGAGGAGCGGCGGCAGCTTTTGCTGCAGCGCCATGACCGCGGGATCGACAACGAGGCAGGCGGCGATGTCGACGACCTCGCGAAGGCCGCGGCGCGAATAGCCGAGGGAGACGCGGCCGTCGCGCTTCAGCGCGGTGAAGGTCGCGCGCCGCCGCCCGCCGGGCGGCAGGAAAACCGGTTCCTGCCAGCGTTGCGGCTCGAGCCCCGCCCGGGCGAGCGCCGTGCGAACCAGGCCCAGCTTCCACGAGCGGTAAAAATCGTCCCGCGCATGCTGCATCGTGCAGCCGCCGCAAGCGCCGTAATAGGCGCACGGCGCCTCGACCCGATGCGGCGAGGCTTCGACGATCGCGACCACGTCGCCGCGCAACACCCGATCGATATCGCGACGCAGCGCAGCCTCGACGCGATCGCCCGGCAGCGCGCGATAGATATACGCATTTTCGCGCGCCTTCGCGGTCCGGATCGGACGGCCGACGCCCTCGCCTTTCGCGTTCAACTCGTCGATCAGGAGCTCGGTAGCCATGGTCCAGAGGAGATGTAAGCGATCCGCCGCCGCGGCACCACCGCCTGCACGAGCGAAGAGGGCCAGACCTTGCGGTCTGGCCCTCGAGCCTCGCTCGGTAAATCAGGCAAGAAGAGAGCAGGGCGTTATTTCGCCGAGGCCGTCCAGATCGGCTGGCCGTTCGGACCTTTGAAGCTCTTGGTCCAGCTCGCCTCGATCTGAGACACGACCGCCGGCGGCAGCGGGACGTAGTCGAGCGCAGAGGCCTGCTGCGCACCGTTCTTCAAGCACCAGTCGAGGAACTTCAGGACCGGCCCGTTCTGGTCGGCCGGATAATCCGTCCGCATCAGCATGTAGGTCGCCGCAGTGATCGGCCAGCTCTTGTCGCCGGGCTGGTTGGTGAGGATCAGGTAGAAGTCCTGCACCTTCGAGAAATCGGCATTGGCGGCCGCCGCGGAGAACGCGTCCATGGTCGGATCGAGCGTCTTGCCCGCCGCGTTGACCATCTTCGTATAAACCATGTGGTTTTCCATGACATAGGCGTATTCGACATAGCCGATGGCGCCGTTGATCTGCTGCACCATCGACGCAACGCCGGCATTGCCCTTGCCGCCGACGCCGTTCGGCCATTCGACGGCCGTATCGGCACCGACTTTCTGCTGCCATTCGGGGCTGACCTTGCCGAGGTAGTTGGTGAAGTTGAAAGTCGTGCCCGAGCCGTCCGAACGATGGACGGT
>DATGLO010000616.1:0-9616 GCA_035294105.1 Allostellaceae bacterium | reverse complement strand
TCGCGATCTCGGCCGAGCATGGCGAGGGCTTGGGCGAGCTCTATGACGCGCTTGCGCCGCTGCTGCGGGAAGAAGAGCCGCCCGCGGAGCACGCAAGCGCCGAAAAGCCGTTACTGCTCGCGATCATCGGTCGCCCGAACGTCGGCAAGTCGACCTTGGTCAACAAGCTCCTCGGCGTCGAGCGCATGCTGACGGGGCCCGAAGCCGGCATCACGCGCGATGCCGTCGCGATCGACTGGAGCTGGCGCGGCCGCGCGATCCGCCTCTTCGATACGGCCGGCCTGCGCCGCCGTCCGCGCGTCACCGAAAAGCTCGAGCAGCTCGCGGTCGACGATGCGCGCGAGGCGATCCGCTTCGCGGAAGTCTGCGTGCTGGTGGTCGACTCGACGCAGCTCTTGGAGAAGCAAGACCTCACCATCGCACGCGAGATCGCCGAGGAAGGCCGCGCGCTCGTCCTTGCCGTCAACAAATGGGACCTCGTCGAGAATAAGCAAAAAAAACTGACCGAGCTGCGCGAGGCGATCGAGCGCGGCGTCACACAGCTAGCGGGCATTACGGCAGTGACGCTCTCGGCCAAGACAGGCGCGGGCGTCGACAAGCTGATGCCGGCCGTGATCGCGGCGCATGAGGTGTGGAACAAGCGCATCCCGACGCCGCAGCTCAACCGCTGGCTCGAAGAAGCGCAGGCGCGCAATCCGCCGCCGCTGGTCTCGGGCCGGCGCTTGCGGCTGCGCTACATGACACAGGCGAATATCCGCCCGCCGACCTTCGCGCTCTTTGCCTCGAAGCCGGGCGAACTGCCCGACAGCTACCGGCGCTATCTCGTCAACCAGCTGCGCGAGAGCTTCGACTTGCCCGGCGTGCCGATCCGCATGATGCTCCGGAAGGGCAAGAATCCCTATGAGGGCAAGCGCGGGTGATGCCGTTGCGTCTCTCGGTCCGTTTGATGCCGCGCGGTGGACACAATGCCGTCGAAGGCTGGAGCCGCGACGAAACTGGACGCCTGTTTCTCAAGGTTCGCGTTGCGGCGCCGCCGGTCAAAGGCGTCGCCAATGCCGCTTTGGTGGCGTTCATCGCCAAGCAGCTGCAACGCCCGAAAACCGCGGTGCGGATCGTTGCCGGCGCGCGCGCCCGGATAAAGCAGCTCGAGATCGATGGTGCCGATGCCGCCGATCTGGCGCGCGCTTTCGGCGTGCCCGAATAAGCGCGGGGCCTTGAGTCCTGTGGAGCAGCGGCGATAATGCCGCCATGGCACTAGAACATACCGACGGCAAATACGGCATCGGCCAAGCGGTCAGCCGTTTCGAGGATCCGCGCTTGCTCAAGGGGGCAGGCCGCTTCGTCAATGACATCTCGCTGCCGCGCCAGGCTTACGCCTATTTCCTCCGCTCGCCCCACGCGCATGCGAAAATTCGCGGCATCGACACCGCCGCGGCGAAGGCCGCGCCCGGCGTGCTCGCCGTCTTCACCGAGGCCGATGTCGCCGCGGAAAAGCTTGGCACCACGCGTCTTGCCCTGCCGCGCAAGCGCGCCGACGGGTCGCCCGCTTTCGCGCGGCCGCATCCCGGCCTCGCGCGCGGCTTCGTGCGCTACGTCGGCGATCCGGTGGCGCTGGTCGTCGCCGAGAGTCTGGCCGAAGCGAAAGACGCCGCCGAGCTGATCCAAGTCGATTACCAGGAGCTGCCGCCCGTTCCCGATATCGAGACGGCGCTCAAAGCCGGCGCGCCGCGCGTTTGGGACGAAAACCCGGACAATGTTAGCCACATCTTCGAGACCGGCAACAAGGCCGCGGCCGATGCGGCTTTCGCCGCCGCCGCGCATGTCGTCAAAGGCCGCTACGTCATTACGCGGGTCCACGCGCAGTATATGGAGCCGCGCGGCACCGTCGGCGCTTACGATCCGAGCGACGAGCGCTTCACGCTCCACGCCGATGTGCAATATGCGCATCGCGTGCGCGACATGTTGGCCGGAAATATCTTCAAGATCCCCGAGACGCAGATCCGCGTCGTTACCGGCGATGTCGGCGGCGGCTTCGGCACCAAGGGCTGGCAGTATGTCGAGCATCGCCTCACCTTGATGGCCGCGCGCCGCCTCGGCCGTCCCGTGAAGTGGAGCTGCGAGCGCAGCGAGGCGCTGCTCGCCGACGAGCACGGCCGCGACGTTCTCGCGGAGGCCGAGCTGGCCTTGGACAAGGACTATAAATTCCTCGGCATCCGCGTTCGCCTCGTCAGCAATATCGGGGCCTATCTTTCGTCCGATCGCAACCTGCTCGCGACCTTCGGCAGCCTCGGCGCGCTGGTGGGTGTCTATGACATTCCCGCCGGCTACGCGCATCTGACGGTCGCCTTTTCGAACCGCCCTGCCACCGCGCCTTATCGCGGCGCCGGCCGGCCCGAGGCGATCTACATCATCGAGCGCCTCATCGAGGATGCGGCGCGCCAGCTCGGCGTCGACCGCGTTGCCCTCCGGCAGAAGAATCTCATTCCGCCGGCGAAGCTCCCCTTCAAGACGCCCTTGGGCGGCCTCAATTACGATTGCGGCGATTTCCCCGCCAACATGGCGAAAGCGCTGTCGCTCGGCGACGCCGCCGGCTTCGCGCCGCGCCGCGAAGCGTCGCGGAAGCGGGGCAAGCTGCGCGGACTCGGCATCGCCAACGCGATCGAGCGCGCGGCCTCGCCCGGCGCCGAATTCGCCGAGCTGCGCTTCAACACCGGCGGAAAGGCGACGCTGTTGATGGGCACGATCCATCAAGGCCAGGGCCATGCGACCACTTTCCGCCAGATCGCGATCGAGAAACTCGGCCTTGCGCCCGAAGACATTCGCTATGTCGACGGCGACACCGACCAGGTCGCGTTCGGAACCGGCACCAACGGCTCGCGCTCCACCGTCATCGGCGGCACCGCCATCAACATGGCCGCCGACAAGATCATCGCCTAGGGCAAGAAGATCGCCGCGCATCTCCTCGAGGCCAGCGAGGCCGATGTGAAATTTTCGAACGGCCGTTTTGCCATCGAGGGCACCGATCGCGGCCTCGACATCAAAGAGGTCGCGCGCGCCGCGTTCCAGCCGGGCAAATTGCCGAAAGGCATGGAGCCCGGTCTTTACGAGACGGGCACCTTCTCGCCGCCGCAGGACACCTTCCCCAATGGCTGCCATCTCTGCGAGGTCGAGATCGATCCCGAGACCGGCAAGGTCGAGCTCGCGAATTACTGTGTGGTCGACGATGTCGGCACGGTCATCAATCCGAAGCTCTTGAAGGGCCAGATCCACGGCGGCGTCGCGCAGGGCGCGGGCCAGGCGCTGATGGAGCAGGTCGCGTACGATCCGCGCTCAGGCCAGTTGCTGTCGGCCTCGTTCATGGATTACGCGATGCCGCGCGCCGACGATTTCTGCGACATGCATATCGAAAGCGCGCCGGTGCCGACGAAGCTCAATCCCTTGGGCGCCAAGGGCGCAGGCGAGGCGGGAACGGTCGGCGCGCTGCCCGCGGTGATGCTGGCCGTGCTCGACGCGCTGGCGCCGCTCGGAGTCACGGCGCTCGACATGCCCGCCACGCCCGAGCGCGTCTGGCAGGCGATACAAAAGGCGAAGAAGGCTTAAGCGCCACGTGCCTTTTACATTCGTGACCCCGGCGAAAGCCGGGGTCCACGGCTACCGCACGTCGCTTACCCTGGATTCCGGCTCGCGATCGCTATGGCTCGCTCAGCCGGAATGACGACGGGAAATTTGGGCGGTATGATACGGGAACGGAATACCGAGGAGGAAACACATGGCTCAAGCCTATCGCGTCGACGGCATTCGCAGCGTCGATTTCGGCGTCACGGATTTGAAGGCGGCGGAGCGCTTCTATACTGAGGTCTGGCATCTGAAGCCGGTCGCTTCGACCAACGGCTCGGTCTATCTGCGCGGGACCGGTTATGAGCATCACGTCTTGGGCCTTCATCAGCGCGAACGAGGCGAGCTCTTGCGCATCAACCTTTCGGCGCCCGACAAGGAAAGCGTCGCGGCGATCCACGATCGTGTGCGTAAGTCCAACACCCGCAAGGTCGAGGCCCCGGCCGATATCGACGAGCCCGGCGGCGGTTACGGCTTCGCGTTCCAGGATCCCGAAGGCCGCACCGTGCGCGTCATCGCCGACGTGGCGGCACACTCGCCCGAGAAGGACAATGTCGACCGCCCGAGGAAACTTTCGCATTGCGTCTTGAACGCCGGCGACCAGGAAACCTCGGTCAAGTTCTGGTGCGAGGCGCTCGGCACGCGCGTCATCGACCGCACCAAGGCGATGACTTTCGTCAATCTCTCGAGCGATCATCACTCGATCGCGATCGTCAAGGGCGCGGGGCCGACCTTGCATCACGTCGCTTTCGAGATGCCCAATATCGACGCGGTGATGCGCGGCGGCGGCCGCCTCAACGACAACGGCTATCCGATCGAATGGGGCGTCGGGCGGCACGGGCCGGGCAACAACGTCTTCGCCTATTTCCTCGGCCCCGAAGAGATGATCATCGAATACACCGCCGAGGTCGAGCAGGTGGACGAGAAGTACAACGTCCGCGGCCCCGACGACTGGACCTGGCCCAAGGGCCGCAACGACCAGTGGGGCATCAACAAGGGGCCGAGCCACCGGATGGAAGAAGCCGGCAAGAAGGTGCGCTTCTGCGAAGACATCTTCCACCCGGCGTGAGCGCTTGGAGATAGGGGTAGAGGCTCCGCCGGAGGAGGCACGACCATGGCTGGCAAAGAGATCGCGGTCGCGGCCGACGGGGGCAGCTTCGATGCCTATCTCGCGGCGCGCGCGCAGGGAAAAGGCCCGGGCGTGGTCTTGGTGACGCACATCTATGGCGTCGATCGTGACACGAGGGCGATGTGCGACGATCTCGCTAAACACGGCTCGGTCGCGCTGGCGCAGAATTTCTTTTGGCGCGATGTGGATAGCGGCGTGCTCGAGCAGAGCGCGGAAGGCGGGCGGCGGGCGCGCGCCCGCGCGATGCGCATCGATTTCGCCAAGGCGATGGGGGACTTGAAGTGCTCGATCGCGGAACTAAAGCGCCATCCCAACTGCAACGGCAAAATTGCCGTCTTCGGTTATTGCTTCGGCGGCGCCTATGTATGGCGCTCCGCCTGCGATGGGCTCGGCATCGACGCCGGCGTTTCGTTCCACGGCACCTTCGTCTCGAAGTCGATGAAGCCCGGCGACAAGCCGGCCTGCCCGGTGTCGTTCCACTACGGCGATAGGGACGAGCTCGCGCCGCCGGAAGAGCTCGCGGCGGTGAAGAAAACCGCCGATGCGACCGGCGCCGAATTCGTCATCCATGCCGGCGCGCCCCACGGCTTCATGATGCCCAGCAACCCGCATCACTATCATGCCGCGGCGGCGGCCGAATCCTGGAGACGCGCGTTGCAGATCATCGACACGTTGCGCAGCGAAACCGCGCGCGCATGAACTTCGCCGACAGCACCGTTGTCGTTTGCCCAGCGCCGGCTTCACCGCGTGCCTGTCGCCGCGGCCGAACCGCGGGATCACGACGCGCCGAACGCCGGTGATCGCCCAAAAAAGGGGCGGCCGTCAGCGACCGCCCCGGTTCTCTGCGTCAAGTCGTTAACTCACCAGGGGCTCGCGGCGCGTTCGCTGGCGTTCGGGCCGGGATAACCGGGATAAGAGCCGACGGCGCCGCCATAAACGCCCGATCCGGAGCCATAATAAGTGCGGGGCCCGTAACCGTAGGCATAGCCTGAAGGCCCCTAAGCCGCGCAGCCCGCAAGCGCGAGCCCCAACGCAACGAAGATCGCTAATTGTTTCATGTCGTTCTCCTTCTTTATTCGCCCCTGCCGGCACGCCAAAGGCGCAAGCCGCGAGCGGCCAAAACCCCACCTTTGCTATGATCCGGATATGGTCACCGAACCGACGGGTACCGCCTAGGTTCCTGCGCCCCAGCCGCGCTTGTCGTGCAAGGCTCGCCGGCGGTGCCGGATAGACTTGGCCGAAGAACCCGGTACACCTGACCTCGCGACTTGGAATGGATATGAGCCACCAGTCCTTTGAGCTTGGCCATCGCGAGGCCTTAAAGATCACACTCGGGGTGCTCCTCCCCCTATTCCTCGGCTCGCTCGACCAGACGATCGTCGGCGCGGCACTGCCGGTCATCGGCCGAGATTTCGGCGACCTGCAAAACGTTCCCTGGGTGGCAACGGCCTATCTCCTCACCGGTACGGCGGTAACGCCGGTGGTCGGCAAGCTGAGCGACATCCACGGCCGGCGCGCGACCATGCTCGCGGCCATTGCGGTCTTCCTGATGGGCTCGCTCCTCGCAGCGCTGGCGCCGAGCCTCGTTGCGCTCATCCTCGCGCGCGCGGTTCAAGGCTTTGGCGGCGGCAGCCTGATCGTCGTTGCGATGACCATCCTCGGCGACATTGCGGCACCGAAGGACCGCGCAAGGTATTACACCTATTTTGTTGTCGTCTTCGCGAGTGCCGGGGCGCTCGGTCCGGCGCTTGGCGGCTTCTTTGCGCAATATCTCGACTGGACGGTGATTTTCTGGATCAACCTGCCGCTCGGCTTGCTCTCCTTGCTGGTGACGAACGCGCAGCTCCGGCGCCTGCCAAGGCACGAGCGGCGCCACCGGCTCGACTTTGTCGGCGCGGGCTTGGTCATGATGGCGACGGCCGCGTTGATGGCGGCCATCGACCTCGGCGGCAACCGTTTCGACTGGGGATCGGCTCCCGTCCTCGGTCTTGCGGCGCTCTCCGCGGCAAGCTGGGTCGGCTTCGCCGTGCGGCTGCGAACGGCGCTGGAGCCGCTGGTTCCGCTCGGCGTTCTCTCCAATCCCGTCGTCATCTTCGCCGTCTTGGCGAACGCGATGGGGGCAAGCTCGATCATGGTGCTGAACCTTTTCCTGCCGATGTTTCTTCAGCTCTTTGTCGGGCTCGGTGCCTCGCATTCCGGCCTGCTGCTGATGACGTTGATGTTCAGCTTCAATGTCGGCGCCGGCATTTCCGGCTACGTCACCGGGTGGGTGCGCCGCTACAAGGTGCTGCCAACGATCGGGGTGCTCCTGGCGCTCCTGGCGACAGTGGCCCTCGGCTTCGCGGCCGACCGTTTTGGGCTCGTGACGATCGAAGCGCTGCTGACAATCATCGGCCTTGGCTTCGGCACCGTGCCGCCCATGGCGACGGTCGCGCTCCAGAACGCGGTGGAGCGGGTTGAGCTCGGCGCCGCGACCGCGTCGCTCAATTTCGTCCGCAGCCTCGCCGGGACGATTTTTGTGGGCGTGTTTGGCGCGATCCTCGCGGCCAAGCTGGGGCCGGCGATCGGGACGATGGGGGGCTTGCACGACACGCTGTCGGCGGCGGCGCTCGGCGAGCGGAGCGCGCTCGGCCAAACGTTCCAAATCATCTTCTTCGGGACCTCGGCCGGCTTCGCGCTATCGCTGGTGGCGCTGTGGCGGCTCGAAGAGCGGCCGCTCCGGGCCGGCAAGCCCGCCGCCGCGGCAGACGATCTGCCCGTCGCGGAAAGCGCGAACGACTAACGCCGCTCGCGTCAAAACCGGGCCGAGTAGACCTGGCGCGTGCGCTCGGCAGCTATTCCTGCATTGCACTCTGCGCGGCGATCCGATCGTGCGAGCGGCGGCGCGGCCGGCGATGATGGCGGTGCTCGTTCGGCCGCTGCCGCTGCGGATGCCGTTGTCCTTGAGGCTGCGCTTGCGGTGCGGGCGGGCTCGACGCCATGCCGTTGCCGGCTGCGGCGCGGAAGCCGTGATCCTGGATGATCGCCAGCGGCTTGCGCGTCAGCTTCTCGACATCGCGCAACAGCGTCTTTTCCGCATGGTCGCAAAAGGTCAGGGCAATCCCGTCGCGGCCCGCGCGCGCCGTGCGCCCGATGCGGTGGACATAGGTCTCGGGCACGTTCGGGACTTCGAAGTTGATCACATGCGTGATGCCGTCGACATCGATGCCGCGCGCCGCGATGTCGGTCGCGACGAGAACACGCGCCTGGCCGTCGCGGAAATCGGCGAGGGCGCGTTGCCGCGCGTTTTGCGACTTGTTGCCATGGATGGCGCGCGCCGCGACGCCGATGCGCTCGATATGCTTCATCACGCGATCGGCGCCATGCTTGGTGCGCGTGAAGACGAGGGCGCGCTCGATCGCCCGGTCCTTCAACAGCTCGGCGAGGAGCGCGTTCTTCTGCGTCGCGTCGACGAAATAGACGCGTTGATCGATCCGCTCGACCGGCGTCGAGGCGGGCGTCACCGCGATGCGCACCGGCTCGTGGAGAATGCCGCCGGCGAGGCGCTCGATCTCGCCGGGCATCGTCGCCGAAAAGAACAGCGTCTGTCGCTTTTTCGGCAAGGCCGCGACGATGCGCTTCACGTCGTGGATGAAGCCCATATCGAGCATGCGGTCGGCCTCGTCGAGCACGAAGACCGAGAGGCCGCCGAGATGGAGATGGCGCTTCTCCATCAAATCAAGCAAGCGACCCGGGGTCGCGACGAGGATGTCGACGCCGTGGCTGAGCTTCTCGACTTGGGGCTGCTGGCCGACGCCGCCGAAAATCGCCGCCGAGCGCAGCTGAAGATGCCGGCCGTAGGCGCGGAAACTCTCGAGGATCTGCACCGCCAGCTCGCGTGTCGGCGTCAGGATCAGCGCGCGCACACCGCCGCGCGGCGGCCGCGCAGGATCGGCGCTGAGGCGCTGCAGGATCGGCAGCGCGAAAGCGGCGGTCTTGCCGGTGCCGGTTTGGGCGATGCCGAGCAGATCCTTGCCGGCGAGGAGAAGCGGAATGGCCTGCGCCTGGATCGGCGTCGGCTCGGTGTAATTCTCGGCGCGAACCGCGCGAATGAGCGGCTCGGCAAGGCCGAGTTGGTCGAAGGAATTGGTCACGCTGTGAACTTTTCTCGTTAAGGCAAACGTCGACGCTGGCATGCGGCCAAACGGCCGTTTGCGGTTAATGGCCGGCCTCGTGCGCGACGAGACGCCTTGGATCTATCTAAGGAGAAACTCGAAATGCAGCCGCGTCATCGATAGAGGCTCTTGGCCTCAAACGCGCCTCGCGCAATCGCGAGTAAAAGATAGCGGGTGGAAGATGAGGGGCGGCGGCCGCGAAGTCAAGCGTCGCGATGCCGCAGAAGGCGACCGCGGCGCCCGTCCCGCAACCCGGCCAGGCGCCTCGGCAAAAAGAATCTCGCTGATATAATACCGACGCTACGGGGGATTACGGGTCGTGGCAGTCGCGGCGGTCCTCAGTCGATCGAAAAGAAAGGACGGCAAGCACGATCATGAAGTTCTGCATGCATCTCAGCACGCGCATCCAAGACAAGCGCAACGAGCTTGCGCTCATCAACTGCATGACCGACCTCGCGCTCGAAGCGGATAGCGGCGGCTTCGGCGCGATCTCCTTGACGGAGCATCACCTTCACGAGAACCAGGGCTATCAGAATTCGCTGTTGTTCGCCTGCGCGCTTGCGCCGCGGCTGAAACAGGCGACGCTCGTTCTCGCTACGGTGAACCCGGCGCTGCATCACCCGGTGCGGCTGGTCGAATCGTGCAACCTGATCGACCAGCTGAGCGCCGGGCGGCTCGTCGTCGTTTTCGGCTCGGGCTTCAAGGAGACCGACCTGGT
>DATGLO010000615.1:0-6356 GCA_035294105.1 Allostellaceae bacterium | reverse complement strand
GGGTGTGCGGGAAGTCATGGCCGCCTTGTGGAAAAAATTTGGCTTCGGCGCCCGGAATGCGCCGCGCCAGCTCTTCCGAGAAATAGGCCGGGGTAATAAGGTCGTCCTGGGCCCCCAAGACGAGGGTCGGGGTGCGGATGCGCGCGAGGTCGGCGGTGCGGTCGAAGGCCAAAATGGCATCGATCCGGTTGGCGATGGTGTCGGGCGAGGGCGAATGCGCCAGGACTTGGGCCTCGTGCTGGCGCAACTTTTCGTTGTTGGCGGCGATGTAGGCTGCGGGATAGAGGAACAGCGTATTCGCCTGGATATAAGAGGATGGGCCGAGGCGCGAGAGCAGCTCCTTGCGCAAGCCGAAGAAGCGGCGGAAATAGGCATCCGGCTTGGTCCAGCCGGCGACGATGACGACGCTCGCGAGCCGCTGCGGATGCTCGATCGCGAGCACCTGGGCGACGGCGCCGCCGGCGGAATGACCGACCACATGCGCCTTGGGGATGCGCAAGGCGTCGAGCAGGCCGATCGCATCGGCCGCCAGCCGCTCGATCACATTGCTTGCACATCTCTGATCGCTCTGGCCGACGCCGCGATGATCGTACGCGATCGTCTCGTAGCTCCGCGAGAAGCCCGGAATCTGCCCGTGCCAGAAATCGGCGGTGCCGGCGAGGCCCGTAATGAACAGCACCGGAAAGCCGCTGCCTTCGCGTTCGTAATAGAGTTCGCAATCGCCGATCGAAATTCGCGGCATGGCCGTCGTCGCCGGTTCCGCTGCAAGTTTTGGCGTCGTTAACACCCCGCGTCCACCGCTGTCAATGAAGCGCACCCGCAAGAATGCGGCGGCAGCTATGCAACCTGCTATCGACGCCTACCGACTCTGCGGCATCGAGCCATCGAGCGCCGCCCAGAATCCCGCTGCGATCGCAACCGCGGCGCCGGCGATCAGCCGCGCAAGCTCCGCGCTGCCGCCCAAAATAAGCCACTGAGCAAACGTACACACGATGATCGCCACGACGCCAAGGCGCGCGCGGAAAGCCGATCCAGATTCCATCTGCTTCATCTTCGACGCTATCGCCAGGCGCATAGCTGGGTCATGGGCGGCACCCTTGCCAAAGAGATAGGATTTGTTATGAGTTCATCATCGGGCAAACATAGCGAACATCGCATGACACAAAAAACCGAAGCTGCGCGCGTTATCGCGAAGCTGCTGGCAAGCCGCCACACGCCTATCAAAGAAATCCCTCGTCTCATCGAAAATGTCGAGCGCGCTTTGTCGACGATCGAGGAAAGCGCGACGGCGCCACAGCAAGCGGACGTTCCAGCATTGCCTGCCGCGACAAAATCAGGCACGGCGAAATCGGCGCAACGCGCGAAACGCGCGCCGGCCGCGCGCGCCGCGCGCGAGCCCCGTGTCGCGCCTGCAGCGATCGAGGCGCCCGCGCCCGAAGCCGCGGAAGCAAAGCCCGCACAGCCAACCTTGCTGCGGCGCGCCGAAGTCATCCATGTCGCGCCCGCGGTGCCGCCCGCACCGGTGTTCGCGCCGACAAGCAACAGCGTGCGCGGCGTCGTGCAATGGTTCGACACGCGCACCGGCCGCGGGACGCTGCGCCTCCAGGGGCTCAGCAGCGATCTGCCGATCGATGGCGAGAGCCTCGCTGCTTCCGGCCTGACGCGCCTCTTCAAAGGGCAAGAGATCGAAGCGATGCTTGACGACAGCGGCGAGACGCCGAAAATCGCGAGCCTCAAGCTTCTCAACCTGTCGCCGAATTCGCCGGTGATGGGCGGCACCGTCCGCGACCGTCATGCCAAGCAAGTGGTTGTCGAGTTGAAGCGCGAAGCCCTGAGCCGCGCCGCCGCGCGCGCCGAGGCCGAGCTGCTGCTGCCGACGCGCCGCGCCCGATAGCGCGGACTCGGTCAGGAGGGCAAAAAGGATGGCCGAGACCGCGCTCATCGTCGGCACCGGCGCGGGATTGAGCGCCTCGCTTGCCCGTCTCTTCCATAAAGAAGGCATGCGCGTCGCCTTGGCGGCGCGGCGCACGGACAAGCTCGCCGCCCTTTGCGCCGAGACGCAGGCGCGGGCCTATGCTTGCGATGCAACAAAGCCCGATCAGGTCGCGGCGCTCTTTGCCGCGGTGACCAAGGACATCGCCACCCCCGATATCGTCGTTTACAACGCCAGCGGCCGCGCCCGCGGCCCGATTGCCGAGCTGAAGCCAGACGACGTGCTGAACGCGATCATGGTCGGCTGCTACGGCGGCTTCCTCGTCGGCCAGCAGGCGGCGCGCGCCATGCTCAAAGCGGGGCACGGCACGATTCTCTTCACCGGCGCGTCGGCCAGCGTCAAAGGCTTTGCGCAATCGTCGGCGTTCGCGATGGGCAAGTTCGGGCTGCGCGGCCTGACGCAAAGCATGGCGCGCGAACTCGCGCCGCAGAACATCCACGTCGCGCATTTCGTGATCGACGGCGCGATCCGTCAGCCGAACGACACGCGCGGCGAAGGCCGGGGCCCCGACGCCCTGTTGGAGCCGGATGCGATCGCCGCGAGCTACCTTGCCGTCCACCGCCAGCATCGCAGCGCCTGGACCGCCGAGATCGAGCTGCGGCCCTGGGTCGAAAAATATTAGGCTCGCCGAGAGATACTGAGGGATCGGCGGCGGCTCCGGCGCTAACGTCCGATCCCGCACCGCGCGTCGAAGCCGGCAGCGACGGCGCCGTCTCCGCGCGCGGCAGCAGCCGGCTGTGGATCATGACCGCGGCCGTGATCTGCATCTTCATGACCGCAATCGAGGGCACCGTCGTTGCCACGGCGATGCCGACGATCGTCGGCCAGCTCGGCGGCTTCGATCTCTTTTCCTGGGTGTTCAGCACCTATTTCCTGACCCAAGCGGTCGCGATCCCGTTGAGCGGGCGTTTTGCCGACCTCTTCGGCCGCAAGCCGCTCCTGTTCTTCGGCCTGACGCTGTTCCTCGTCGGCTCCTCGGCCTGCGGGTTCGCGCCCAACATGCTGACCTTGATCCTCTTCCGCATCGTCCAAGGCATCGGCGCCGGTTGCGTGATGCCGGTTACGCAAACCCTCATCTCGGACATCTACCCGCCGGCCGAGCGGGCGCGCATCCAAGGCTATCTTTCCTGCATCTGGGCGAGCGCCGCGATCTGCGGTCCGTTGCTGGGGGCGGTCATCGTGACCGATCTCGGCTGGCGCTGGGTGTTCTGGGTCAATGTGCCGCTCGGCATCGCCGCCTTCTCGCTGCTCGCCGCGAGTCTGCACGAGCAGCGCATCCGCCGCAGCCACCAGATCGATTATCTCGGCTCGGTGCTGATGGCTTCGGGCATCGGCTTGCTCATGTTCTCGCTCAACCAGGCGACGTCCTTCGGGTTGACGATATTCATCGCGCTGCTGGCGGTATCGCTGGCGCTCTTGGCGTTGCTCTACCGCCACGAGCTGAAAGCGCCCGAGCCGGTCATGCCGCTTCATGTCTGGCGCAATCCCATCGTGCTTGCCGCGACCTTCGCCTGCTTCACCGTCGGTTCGATCACCATTGCCGCTTCCGCCTTCCTGCCCGCCTATGTGCAAGGCGTCATGGGCAAGACGCCGCTGATCGCCGGCTATGTCGTGTCGGTTACGTCGGTGACGTGGATGTTCGGCTCGGCCGCCGGCAGCCGGATCATGCTGCGCAGCTCCTACCGCGCGACAACGACGATCGGCAGCTGCATCGTGCTCGTCGGCGCGGGCTTCCTCATCACCTTGGCGCCGGAGCGCGGGCCGCTCTGGGCCGCCGCCGGCACGTCGCTGACGGGTCTCGGCATGGGCCTCTTCCAGAACACCTTCTTCCTGGCCGCGCAGGCCGCGGTCGGGCGTGAGCAGCGCGGCACCGCCACCGCCTCAACGCTTTTCGCGCGCATTCTGGGCCAGTCGGTCGGCAGCGCGCTCTTCGGCGGCATCGTCAATCTCGGTCTCGGCGATCGGATCGGCGGCAATGCCGTCGACCAGATCATGGACCCCCAGCTGCGCAATAATTTCCCGGCAGACCAGATCGGCCCGCTGATGACGGCGGTCGCCGCGGCGCTGCATAATATCTACATCGTGACCGGCCTTTTGGCGCTGGCCGGGTTCGCGGTAACCCGCGTGCTGCCGCGTGGCCTCAGCCCAAGGACCGCAGCGCGCGACGCATAGGGCGCTTTGGCGCAAAGCGCGGTCTTTTGGGGGGAATGAAGTGTGAGCGTCGGTACGCAGCGCGACGAAACGATCCAAGCTGCTCCGGCCGGTGCGGCGGGTGAATCGCGGCTGATCGCCGGCAAGAGCAGCCGGCTCTGGATCCTCACCGCCTCCGTCGTCCTCATCTTCATGACCGGCATGGAAGGCACGGTGGTCGCAACGGCGATGCCGACGATCATCAGCCATCTCGGCGGCTTCGATCTCTTCTCCTGGGTCTTTTCCGGCTATTTCCTCGCCCAGGGCGTGACCATCCCGATCTATGGCCGCCTTGCCGATCTTTATGGACGCAAGCGCGTCCTGTTCTTCGGCCTGATCGTCTTCGTGCTCGGCACCACGGCCTGCGGCTTCGCCCCCAACATGCTGCTGCTGGTGACTTTCCGCGTCGTGCAGGGGATCGGCGCCGGCGCCGTGCAGCCCATCAACCAGACCTTGATCGGCGATCTCTACGCGCCGGCGCAGCGCGCCAAGATGGCGGGATTCTTCTCCAGCATCTGGGGCATCGCCGCGATCGTCGGCCCGGTGCTCGGCGCCTTCGTCATCGCCGTCGCCGCCTGGAACTGGGTGTTCTGGATCACCGTGCCGATCGCGGCGATCGGCTTTGCGCTGCTCGCCTTTGCGCTGCACGAGCGAATCGAGAAGCGCCGCCACCGCATCGATTACCTCGGCGCGCTGCTCATGGCGCTCGGGATTGGCCTCTTCCTCTACACGCTCATCGAGGCGCACCACCTCGCCCTCTCGACGTTCCTGCTTCTGGTGATCGTCGCTATCGCCATCATGGCGACGTTGATCGTGCATGAGCGCCGCGCACCCGAGCCGATCCTGCCGCTGACCTTGTGGCGCAACCGCGTGATTCTGTCGGGCGCCGTCGCCTGCTTCGGCGTCGGCTGCGTGGTGATGGCGAGCACGACGTTCCTGCCCGCCTATGTCCAGGGCATCATGGGCGAAAGCCCGGTCATCGCCGGCTACTGCCTCGCCATCAGCTCGGTTACCTGGATCGCCGGGTCGTGGGGCGGCGGCAAGATCATGCTGAGCACGTCCTACCGCGCGGCAACCATGGTCGGCGGCATCTTCCTCGTGATCGGCATCGCCATGCTGATCGCGCTCAAGCCGAGCAGCGGGCCGCTCTGGGCAGCGACCGGCGTCGGCCTTGTCGGCATCGGCATGGGCCTCAACCAGAACACCTATACGGTCGCGGCGCAAAGCGTCGTCGATTGGAGCCAGCGCGGCACCGCGACGGCGATCATCTCGCTGATGCGCATGCTGGGCCAGACGGTCGGCACCGCGATCTACGGCGCGGTCGTCAATCTCACCCTTTCGGACATGCTGGGCGACAACGCCGTCGATCAGATCATGGACCCGACCCTGCGCGACAAGCTCTCCGCGAGCCAGGTGGCGCCGGTGATGACGGGCGTCGGCAACGCGATCCAAAATGTCTATTGGGTCGCCGGCGCGCTGGTGGTGATGATCATTATTTCCGGTACGCTGCTGCCGAGGGGTTTGAGCCCCATCAACGCGCCGTCGAGCCGGATGCGGCGGTAAGCCGCGCGTTTTTACTCGTCACCCCCGCGAAAGCGGGGGTACAGGGAAATGCCGCGGCAGTTGCCCTGGATTCGCGCTTGCGCGGGAATGACGATGCTAGATGTGAGTTGAAACCTACCTCGGTCGGGGGAGAAACAGCATGGCCGTTGCAGAAGCCGCCGATACCAGAACGGGCGCCGAGATCCTCGCGCGGATGGAGCGGCTGCCGTTATCGCGCTGGCACTTGAAGGCCCGCATCATCGTCGGCGTCGGTACCTTCTTCGACGCCGTCGACATCATGGCGATCACCTATGCGCTGCCGGCCTTCGTCGATAGCTGGAAGATGTCGTCGCAGCAGATCGGCCTCGTGCTGTCTGCCGCGTTCTTCGGCCAGCTCATCGGCGCGCTGATCGCCGGCTGGGCCGCCGAGCGCTGGGGCCGGCTGACCGTGACCATGGTCACGGTCGGCATCTACAGCGTGATGAGCATCGCCTGCGCCTTCGCCTGGAACCCGGCCTCGCTGATCCTTTTCCGCTTCATCCAGGGCGTCGGCCTCGGCGGCGAAGTGCCGATCGCCAACACCTATGTCAACGAGATCGCGCGCGCCGAGATACGCGGCCGCTTCTATCTG
>DATGLO010000614.1:0-5600 GCA_035294105.1 Allostellaceae bacterium | reverse complement strand
TTCCCGTTACCACAGTTTGGCGGAAATCGCACCAATGCGACGAGCCGGTGCGGTACGGGAGCGCGATTGCTCATCCGCTCGGCTGTTCGCCGGCATCACCGAGCCGGCTTAGGTGCTGGGCGCGGGAGAGGATCGCTCAGCGCAGCAAATGAGGCCAGATCCCGGTCGCGCCGACGACGATGAGATAGATTGCGACGATGTAATTGAGCAGGCGCGGTACGATGAGGATCAGGATGCCTCCGATCAAAGCGATCAGCGGCGTAATCAGGACGACGTCGAAGTTCATGATGCGTCTCCGGTTCGCGACCTATCTCGGCCTGCTTTCCGGAGAATGTTTGGCGATTTAGGGGAAAGTTCGTGCCGCGCCGGGTCGGGATACGACGCTCGCGACCGGACCGCGAGCGCCGCTAAGGTTTCTGGCAGGAAAAGCTGACATAGGTATCGCCGGTCAACATGCTGGCATCGCCCTGGATCGCCTTCCGCCCGTACTGGCTGCAAAACTTTTCCGCCGCGGCCACCGCATCCGCCGAATTCGAACTGCTCTGGCTGTAGCGAACGACGACGCCTTGCTCCGACCCGTTGAGCAACGCCGGCGGCCCTGAGCAGCCGGCAAGGCCAGAGGCCAGCGCCGTGCCAAGGAACAAAAAAATAAAGCGCCCATCGATCATCGCGTCGATTCTAATCGCCGCTCGACCGCACGCCAAGCGTAGATCGCGCAAAATCGCAACCGTTCAGCGCGCAACCCTGTCATTCGTCCAAGCGATGATAAGAGCGGCGATCGCTGCGCTGTTTTTTTCCATCATCAGCACATGGCTGTTGCCGCGAATGCCGTGATCGGCGAGCTTCATCCAGTCGGCTTCGACGCCCGCCTGACGCAGATAATTCACGGTGCAATGGTCGTACGGCGCATGATACGACGCCTCGGCGGTGACGACGAGAATCGGCACGTTCTGCAGATTAGGCAATTGGCGCGCCGGCTCGCGCTGGAGATAGCCGCGCACCATGCCGGGCGCATCGGCTTTTTCCTGCTGCACGATCTGAAGCTCCGCCGGATCGCTGACCGGCGGCGCGTAGGTGAGCGGCACGTCGGTGATGCCGTAACGCAGCGCCATCGTGTCGCTGTAGCTGAACCAGTCCGGCGCACCCGTGAACGAGACCGGATAGAAAGGCGGTCCGTTGGGCTCGATCGCCAAGAGCGCCTTCACCTTATCGGGCCGCGCGTCGGCTACGGGCCAGCCGAAAGCACCGGCCTGGGAGTGAACCATCAGGATCGACGGGCCGATCTGGTCGATAAGAGCGATGAGCCCCGCGACATTGAGCTCTTGCTGGCGATGAAAATCCTTGATCGACGGCAGTTGCGACGCCACGAGCTGCTGCACCGCGGGATCGTCGAACGTACCATCGCCCGGCCATTGGGTGTGGAGATGCGCCTGCGGCCATTGCTTGAATTTTTCCTGAGCGACATAGCGCGACTGGTTGTTGGCCATGTCGGTCGGCGCCTTGGGACCGTAAACGCTCGGGAAGTAAGGCGAGCGCCCTTTGCCGACCTGATCGACGACATAAACGGCGTAACCGGCGCGAGCGAATTCCTGCGCCCAGCCGTCGCGACCGTCGGGCGTGCCGGTGTAGTTCGTGCCCGACATCGTGCCGCCATGAACCATGATAACCGGATAAGGAGAGCGCTGCTCGGCCGGGATCATGTATTCGGCATAGATTTGTCCGACCGTGTATTGCTTGCCCTCGATCGTCTCGACCTTGCCGCCGGCATAGACCCAGCCGGTTTTGGCGAGAACGAGCGGCCCGGTTTCGTTCGTCATCGTCGTTACTCGCGGAACCGGTCGATCGGCAACACGATCAGCTTCTCGACCCGCAGCCCGTCCTCGATGTCGCCGCGCTTTTGTAATAGCGCGATCGCCGCTTGCATCGCCGCCGCCAGACTCCGCGCTAGCTTTTCCATCGAGCCGCTCCCCTTCTTTCCTTTGGTTATTTTTTCTTTACCAAATTTTAGCGCGGTCGCCCCAAAGTTTGTCGTGGCGCATGAGGTGTTCCCATGAGTTCCGAGTACTTGGACGCTTTAAAGCTCACCCGGGAACGCCGCTATGAGCAAGCCGCGCCGGTGCTGGTCGAGGTCTGCCGCGCGGCGCCCGCGGCCTTCGAGCCTTGGACGTTACTGGCGCTCTGCCTGCTGTGCTTGGGTCGCTTTGCCGATCTGCAAGCCGTTATCGGATCGCGCCATCGCCAAGCCGGCGATGGGCTGAAGTGCTTCAACACCTGCCTTTCGCTGGCGTTGGAAGCGTCGGAATACGCGGCGATCCGCAACGTCGTCACGGCCATACCCAAGGACAGCGCGCTCACGATCGTCGCGCAATATATGGCCGGTGTCGTCGACGCGCTCGATGGCAATGTCGATGGCGGGATCGAGAAAATTCAAAACGCCGCGACGATGATCGCTGCGCTGCCGCCGGACCTCGCCGCCGATCCCTCTATCGAGACGATTATCAACGAGGCTTGCCTTCTCGCCCCGTCCGCCGTCGTCGCCGAGCTGGAACGCTCGGATTTTCGCGGCTTGGTCGCGGCATTGGGCGGCGTCGCCGAGACCCTGTCGCTCTCGGGCAAAATGCCCGGCGCGCCGCGCGAGAAGTACGTTTTCCTGTCCTCTTGCGATCAGCACTACCTCGAGCGATTTGGCGAGACAATCGTGCGGGCGCTCGACGCGACCGGAGCCGACACGATCTACCACCTGCACGTCGTTGACCCGTCGCCGGAGGTCGCGGCGACGATCGCCCATCTCCAATCCTGCTGCTCGTCCTTGACGCTCAACTACAGCACCGAGGTCGACGGTCGCGCAGATCGGGGATATGCGCGCGCCGAATTCTACGCTTGCAGCCGCCTCGTCAGACTGCCCGAAATTTTTGCTTTATACGACCGCGACGTGTTCATGTGGGACATGGATACGAGCCGCGTCACCGACCTTGCGGCGCTGGTCGGCGCGATGAAGGGATTCGATCTCGGCTATTTCGAGATGAAGAATACCCGCCTGACCCTGGTTGCCCATCTCGCCGCCGTTTATTTCGCCAATACGCCCGCGGCGCGGCGTCTCGGCAAAGTCCTCGGCAACTATATCCTGACGAAATTCGTTTCGGCTCCTTTGTGGCTGCTCGATCAGGCGTCGGTCTATTGCTCGGCTCGCTTCCTCGGTGCTGTCGATAGCGACTTTCACATTCGAGATTTTGCCGCGACGGGTCGCGACTTTCTTTCCTATGTCGACGTGGCAAGCTCCGCCGAGGAAAAGCAAGCGATGAGAAAATCGGCGGCGCCAATCGAGGCGCGCAGCCCCGCCGCGTGACGCCGGCCGTCGCGCCGTCACGCGGGAACTGGCCAAAAACACGGGCGACCGGCTATAAGCGAGACGATCGGATCGCCGGATTAGCTCAGCGGTAGAGCAGCGGTTTTGTAAACCGAAGGTCGGGGGTTCAATCCCCTCATCCGGCACCATCCGCGCAAACACGGGGCGCGCGGCGCGTTCGCATCTTGATTGTCGGCGCGGCCCGCGATCAAGCCAGCGGCAGCTCGATGAACCGCTCGCCGAGCACGCGATAGCGCTGCACCTTCGGCTTGGCGGCATCTTCCGGCAAGATATAGCGGATCGAGCTTCGTCCTTTAGACGCGCGCGGCAGCACGAAGCAGCGCACGAAAGTCGTTTCCGCCTCGGACGACGTCGGCGCCAGAACCGGCGACGAGCCGATTTCGAACCATGCTTCGCCCGGCCCGTAGGTGCTGACATGGCCTTCGCTCTCGATGCGGATGCCGCCTTCGAGGCAGTAACGGATGCCCGGCCCCTGATGGATGTGGGTATAGGCGATGCCGCCTTTCGGAAAGCCGACGCGGTCGCAACGCATCAGCCAGCCGAAGCCGGGATCGAGCTCGAAGGTCGCCGCGCGCGCCGCAACCGAGCGGCAATGCGGCGCCGCGCGCAACACGCCTTCGTCTTCGCTCGGCGCAACCAGCTCCCAGCGCAGCAGGCGCGCGCCCTGCCCGCCCGGCAGAACCGCGACCGCCTCCTCGCCGAGCCAGGCCGATCCTTGATCGCGGTGCGTGCAACGGCTTGAGGTCTCGATCGTGGCGTCGCCCTCGATCACATAAAGAGCGCGGGCCAGCGCCGGGAGATAAACCGGATCGCCGCCCGCCGGCACGCGGTCCTCGAGGAGACGAAGGGTCAGTCGCGTCATTCGCCAATTCTCTCGATTTCGTTTGCAGCGCGCCTATAGTACCACGCGGCAAGAATGACGGTCTCGGGAGGCTTGTGTGAGACGACGCCCGTCGACGCTCGCGGGAAAAATTATCGCGGCAGTGCTTGCCGCACTGCCGCTCGCGGCGCATGCCGCGGAAAATTGGCCGGCCGAGCGGCAACAACTCGTTGCCGCGGCGGAAAAAGAAGGCGAGATCGACCTCTTCTCGCAACCGAACCTCGCCGCGCGCAGCTTCATCAGCACGGAATGGGCGAAGGCCTATCCGCAGATCAAGCTCTCGCTCACCGCGACCGAGGGCTCGCAGATTGTCGGCCGCATCCGCATCGAGCGGCAGTCGCAGAAATATCTCTGGGACGTGATCATGACCGGCTCGACCATCGGCTTCGCGATGGAAAAGGAGGGCTTCGTCGACCCGTTCCTCCCCGAACTGCGCGATCCCGATGTGAGCAATCCCGCGACCTGGGGCGGCTGGGATCAGGCCTTCGTCGACAACGCCAAGACCTACATCTTCTCGACCAATCTCGCGCTGAAAAGCCCCGTTTATAACGCGCTGAAGCTGGCGCCGGCGACGGTCGCCAAGGAAGGGCTGCAAATCCTGTTCGATCCGGCGCTCAAAGGCAAAATCTATTGGCACGACCCCAACGTGCCCGGCCCCGGCGCGCAATTCGCCTTCTATTTGACGCGGCGTCTCAGCGAGGCCGACTTGAAGCGCTTCATCACCGAGCAGAAGCCGGTTTTCGTCGAAGACCAGAACCAGGTGATCGACGCGCTCGCCCACGGCGCTGCGTGGCTCGCGCTCGGCCCGGGCAATTCGCACGCGCTGATGGAGCCTTACATCAAAGCCGGCGTGCCGATCGATCTCCGGAAATTCGGCAATTCGCCCGAGCTCAACGACGTGACGCTCGGCGGCTCGACGATCTGGGTGATGAAGAACCGGCCGCATCCCCATGCCGCGCGCCTCTTCATCAATTGGCTCTTGAGCAAAGACGTGCAGGCCGGCTTCGCCAAAGCGACCGAGCAGAATTCGCGCCGCACCGACGTCCCGTCGGTCGCGGACGCCGACGGCACGCCCGTGCCGGGCGCGCGCTATGTCGCGCCGCAAGAGGAAAAGAACGTGCCGCTGCTCGAGAAGGCGATCGCCGAGGTCGTCGCGATCCGCAAGGCGGCGCAGCCGTGATACGAGGCGGAAAATGAGTCAGTTGTTGAAAATCGCCTGTTGGGATTACGATCGCGTCAACCCGCTGCGCGACGGCCGCGCCAAGATCGAAGGCTGCGAGATCGAATTCACCGTCAACGCGCCGCATAATTTTTTCTTTCGCGCCGGCGAATCGCCGCCTTACGACGTGATGG
>DATGLO010000613.1:0-4483 GCA_035294105.1 Allostellaceae bacterium | reverse complement strand
CGGCCGCAGACATCCGTCACGGTCGCGGGCATCGGGCGCCTCTTTCCGCCACTTTAGCCCAATATCCGTATTCGTCACCCCGGACAGCCGCGCGGCGGCGCAGGCCCCCTTTCGCCGGGGTGACGATCGAAACGATACGCGTTCTTGAATGAACGATCTCGCCGCATCAGACTGGCCCGCGGAGGAAGCGCCCATGCCCGATCAAGGCCCGAGCCCGGCCGCTATCGACTACATCGCCCGCGCGCACGCGCTCGCGCCGCTGATCGAAGCGGCGTCGCCGCGCATCGAAGCCGGGCGGCGTTTTCCCGACGACGTGCTGAGCGCGCTGCACGATGCGGGCATGTTCCGCCTGCTCCTGCCGAAGAGCTTCGGCGGCGCCGAGCTCGATCTGCCGCGCTTCGTGCGCATCTGCGAAATCCTCGGCGCAGCCGATGCCAGCGTCGCCTGGTGCGTTTCGCAAGGCGGCGGTTGCGCCACCGCCGCCGCCTATGTCGCGCCCGAGGTCGCGCGCGATATTTTCGGCGCCCCGCGCGCCGTGCTCTCCTGGGGCCCGCCGGTCAGCGCGCCGGGCAAGGCGCTCGCCGTGCCGGGCGGCTATCGCCTCACCGGCAACTGGTCCTTCGCCAGCGGCAGCCCGCATTGCACCTGGCTCGGCTCGACGCATTGCATCGTCTACGACGCCGAGGGCAAGCCGCGGCTCGACCCGAAGACCGGCCAGCCGCTGCGCCGCGTGATGATGTTCCCGAAGACCAGCGCGACGATGATCGACGTCTGGGACGTCATCGGCCTTAAAGGCACGGGCAGCGACAATTACAGCGTCAGCGATCTTTTCGTGCCCGAGGCTTACACCTTCGCGATCGACGATCCCGCCGATCGCCGCGAGGCCGGGCCGCTCTATCGCTTCTCCACCTTGGGGCTTTACGGCTATGCCTTCGCCGGCGGCGCGCTCGGCATCGCCCGCGCCGCGCTTGACGGCTTCGTGCGCCTCGCCAGCACCAAGGTGCCCTATCGCTTCTCGTCGACGCTGCGCGAGAACGCGCGCGTGCAGGCCGAGATCGGGCTTGCCGAGGCGCGGCTGCGCGCGGCGCGGTTCTTCCTCTTGAACTCGCTCGACGACATCTGGAACGCGGTCGCGGGCGCCGGGCGCGACCCGACGCTCGACGAGCGCCTCACCCTGCGCCTCGCGACGACGCATGTGATGCGCGAAGCGAAGGACGTGGTCGCGACGATCTACGAATTCGCCGGCTCCAGCGCGATCTTCGCCCAAGCGCCGTTCGAGCGCCGCTTCCGCGACATCCACGCGATGACGCAGCATATGCAGGCGCGCTGGACCAATTACGAAACCGTGGGTCAGGCGCTCTTGGGCCTCACCCCGGCTCCTTTTGTGTAATCGTCATGTCCTCCTTATCGTCACCCCCGCGAAAGCGGTGGTCCGGGGAAACGACCTCGCTCTATCCCTCGATTGCCGCTTGCGCGGGATTGACGACGAAGACACGTGTCGGCTTTGATTTGGAAGGAACCTCGATGCGGACATTTTTGCTCTTACTCGCGTTGCTGCCGCTCGCCGGCTGCGCCCCGGATGCGAGCTTCAAGCATCCGACGACCAACGCGACCCGCGCTTGCCCCGCCGGGATTCTGCCCGACATCAACCCCTGGTCGGGCTATCAGCTCTGCATGGAGAGCGCGGTCTCGGAAGGCTATCAGCGCGTGCGGTAATGGAGCGAGTTTTCATTCGAGCGCGCAGAACGAAACAACAATCCACCCCCCACCCTTCCCTCCCCCTCGAGGGGGAGGGTTAGGGAGGGGGGCGAATGTCGGGAGGTGAAGAATGCTTCGTGGTTTCACGCGCGCGCTTGTCGCGCTGACAGCGGCGATGTTGCTCTGGCCGGGCGCGGCGCAGGCCGACAAGGCGCATGACACGCTGCGGGTCGCGTTCGATCAGCCGATCCGCCTCATCGACGGCGATCTCAATCCCAATCCCGAGGGCGATCTCGTCAACCGCGCGGTCTTCGACACGCTCGTCGCCTACGACGCGAAGACGCGGACCTATCACGGCCAGATCGCCGAGAGCTGGCAGCAGGTCGACGACAAGACGATGGTGCTGAAGCTGCGCGCGAACGCGAAATTCTCCGACGGCACGCCGGTCACCGCCGACGATGTCATCTATTCCTTCAAATACGGCATGGATCCGAGCGCGAATTTCCTCTTCAAGGATTCGCGCTTCGGCTGGATCGATCATGTCGATAAGATCGACGATGCGACCATCCGCGTCGTCGCCAAGCAGCCGACGGCGATCATGCTGTCGCGGCTTTGGGCCGCGCCCGAGATCATCCCCGAGCATGTGCACGCCAAGCTCGCCGATCGCGCGACCTTCGGCCTCCACCCCGTCGGCAGCGGCCCTTATAAGGTCGAGAGCTTCGATCCCTCGACCGGCACGATCGCGCTCGTCAAGAACCCTCTCTACGACTGGGGCGGCTTCGAGCCCCCGGCATCGATCGGCCGAGTCGAGATCACCACGATCCCCGACGCGCAGACGCGCTATGCGAAGATCATGGTCGGCGATCTCGATCTGATCTTCAACGTCGACAACGACCAGGCGCAGAACATCGCCGCCGCCAATCCCGCGACCCGCATCTATGTCGCGCCGACGGTGTCTTACTCCTATATCCTCTTCGACACCGCCGATCGCACCGGCATCCACGTCTTCAAGGACAAGCGCGTGCGCGAGGCGCTCTTGCGCGCGATCGACGTGCAGGGGATGCGCAAGGCGATGCTGCCGCCGGAATTCGCGGCGAAGCCGGCGATGCAGGCGATGTGCGTGAAAACCCATGTCGGCTGCGCCTGGACCGAGGCGCCGGTGAGCTACGATCCGGCCAAGGCGAAGCAGCTTTTGGCCGAAGCCGGCCTCGCGGGCGGCTTCGACCTCGTGCTCTCCACCTGGGGCCCGGCGCGGCCGGTCGCCGAAGCCGTCGCCGGCGATTTCAGGAAGATCGGCGTGCGCGCCAGCGTCAACGCGATGCCGATCAACGCTTTTCAGACCGCGCGCGGCGAGGGCAAGCTGCAGACCATGGTGACGCAATGGGACAATGGCGGCGGCGTGCCCGACATCGACACCACCGCCGAATTCTATTTCCCGCCGAGCACGCGCAACTATATCGGCGACCCGCTTCTCGCGCAGATGACCGACGACGCGGCGAAGGAGCTCGACCCGCAGAAGCGCGAGGCCCTCTACGCCAAGCTCTTCGATCGCGTGACCGAGGAAGATTACATGATGCCGCTGGTCGAATTCCCGGCGATCATGGTGTTAGCCAAGGACATCGTCGTCGACAGCAACCACCTGAAGCCGGAGGGCTTCGTCTTCGACCGGCTAAGCTGGACGAACTGACACACCTGACTTCTCCTTCACTTGGCATCTGCGCCGGTATGAGCCACAGTGATCTGACGGAGACAGCGGCCAACCGCGCATCGTAAAGGCGCCGGCGAAAAGGCATTCGCGTCTCGTCACAGGGAGGTTGCGATGCTCGAGAGCAGGGCACTTTTCGGCGGCGCGAGTCTGGTAATGGCGCTTGCCTTGGCGCTTCCGCGTGCCGCGCAAGCGCTGGAAACGGTGCACGCCGGCAAGGCGGTCGCCGAAGGCTATGTTTTCACGCCGCTCGAGATCGGCGCGAAAGAGGGGATTTTCGCGAAATACGGGCTCGACGTGACCAGCAGTGCCTTCGCCGGCGATGCGAAGCTGCAGCAGGCCCTGGCGGCCGGCAGCATCGATTTCGGCCTTGGCAGCGGCCCGGGCATGGCGTTTGCGGTAAAAGGCGCACCGGTCCGCGCCGTCGCCGCCTATTTCGGACCGCCGGCCGATATCGCGGTCACGGTCAAATACGATTCGCCCATCAAGGCCGTCGCGGGTCTCAAAGGCAAATTGATGGCGGTCAGCACGGTTGGCTCGCTCACCGCATGGCTGACGCAGCGCATCTCGATGCACGAAGGCTGGGGCCAAGACGGCATCCGCATCATCGCGACCGGCGGCGGACCGGCGATGGTGTCGGCGATCGTGACAGGCGCAGTCGATGCCGGCATGGGCTCGTACGAAACCGCGCTCACGCTTCAGGAAAAGCACCAGCTCAAGCCGCTTGTGACAATGGACAAGTTTGTGCCGCGCTTCATCACCCATGTCATCTTCGCGCGCAAAGACTTGATCGACCACAAGCCCGCCGAAGTCGATAGTTTCGTCAAGGGATTCTTTGCGACGCTCGACTGGATGAGCCATCACCGCGACGAGACTATCGCCGATGCGGACTCCGTCGTTCACGACGGCCCGAACGTGATGGCGGCCACCTACGATGCCGAGACGCCGCTTTTTTCGAAAACCGGCGAATTCGACCCCGTGGCGCTCAAGACGATCAAGGAATCCTGGCTCGCCTTGCATATTCTCGACACGGAGCCGAAAGACGACCAGTTCCTCACCCGCCGCTTTTTGCCTGTGAAA
>DATGLO010000612.1:0-5131 GCA_035294105.1 Allostellaceae bacterium | reverse complement strand
CGTATCGCGTGACGGCGCGCCGCCTCAAGCGCCAAATGCATGCTATGGCGACCTGTCGCCGATTTAATGCGAAACCGGTATGGGGGGATCGATCAGCCCGCCGTGCCGACCAGGTGCTCCATCTCCGTCATCGGCTTGCCGCGCGTCTCGCGTCCGAGCGCCAGCACCACGACGATCGTCAGCAAGCACCCGCTCGCCGCGATCCAGAGCACCGGCGTCAGGCCGAACAGGCCATAGAGCAGCCCGATCATCGCCGGGCCGACCGCGCCGCCGAGCCGGCGCAGCCCCTCGAAAACACCCAGCGCACCGGACCGCAACTCGGTCGGCAATTGCTCCGAGGTGTAGCCGAAGGCGGTGCCGTAGATCGCGCTGGTGCCGATCCAGGCAAGCGTCAAGCAGAGATAGACAAGGCCGCTCGACTGCGCGATGTCGAAGGCGGCAAGCGGCATCGCGCCGAGCAGGCAGAGGGCGATGGTGAGGGTCGCTTTGCGGCCGACCCAATTTGATGAAAAACCGGCAAAGAGCTGGCCGAGCGGCCCGAGCGCCGAGGTCGCGGTGACGAGCGCGATCGCGGCGCGCAAATCCATTCCTTTGGCTTGCGTCAAGAACACGCCGTAGAAGGACGAGAGCAGAAGCGACGCGGGCAGGAACCACAACACCGCCGAGGCGATCATCGTCACCCGCATGCCGGGCGCGTTGAGAAGACCGAGCACGCGCCAAGCACGCGGGCCGGCAGCCGCCGGCACCGCGCCGCGCGTTGCATCGGGCGCGGAGGCCCCGGCGTTCGCCGGTTTCGCCGCGCCCAAGACCGCGCGCTCGACGCGCGCGATCGTCCGCAGCGCTTCCTCGGTTCGGTTTTTGGCGAGGAGATAGCGAACCGATTCCGGCAGCCAGGCGATCCCGGCGATGAGCACGATCGGCAGCGCGCCGATGACAAAGCCCCAGCGCCAGCCATAAGGCACAATCACCAACAAGCCGACCGCGCCGGCGAGCGGAATCCCGAAGGCGAACATCGAATTCCACCACGCCACCACGCGCCCGCGCCAGCGCGGCGGCGAATATTCGCTGACATAGGCCAAAGTCACCGGAACGATCCCGCCCAGGCCGATGCCCGAGCGCGCGCGAATGACGAGCAGCTGGGAGATGTTTTGCGACAGCGCCGCGAGCGCCGTCAGCAGGGTGTAGATCGCAATCGACAGCATCATGCAGCGCCGCCGACCGAGACGATCGGCGAGCGCGCCGAAAATCGGCGCGCCGATGACGCCGCCGATGCCGGTCGCGGCAACGACCAGGCCGAGCTGCGCGGAAGAGATGCCCCATTCGCGGATCAGCAGCGGCGCGATCGAGATGATGAGAAACTGATCCGCGGAATCGCAGAGGAGCGATAGAGCGCAGATAACGAACACGGCGAGATGCCACGGCCGGATCGGCAAGCTCTCGAGCCGCGCGCGAATCGCGCGCGTGACGTCGACGTCGGTCATCTTCGCGTTTCCCCCGGAATTACTGCACGGAAAACTAGCGCGCGCCGGGCGTCGCCGGGCTCGCGCCGCCAGCCCCTCCCGACGAAGCAGACGAAGTGCGTTCGTTAGTTGTGGAACGCCTTGAAGACGTTGATCATCGCCGGGCCGATCAGGACGATGAACACCGAGGGCAGGATGAAGACGATCATCGGCACGGTCATGGTCGCCGGCAGCTTCGCCGCCTTCTCTTCGGCCTTCAGCATCCGCTCCTCGCGCAGCTCGGTCGAGAGGGCGCGCAGCGACTGCGCCAGCGGCGTGCCGTAGCGCTCGGTCTGGACGAGCGTATGCACGAGGCTGTGCATGCCGGGAATGTCGACGCGCTTGGTCAGATTCATCAGCGCCTGGCGGCGCTCGGGCAGGAAGCCCAATTCGATCGCGGTGAGGCCGAGCTCGTCGGCCATCTCGGGCAGAAAGCGGCGGAACTCGCGCGAGACGCGGCTCAAGGCGCCGTCGAGGCTAAGGCCGCCTTCGGCGCAGATCACCAACAGGTCGAGCACGTCGGGCAAGGCGCGCGTGAAGCGGCGATTGCGCGCGGCCGTGATGCGCTTCAAGACGACCGGCGGCAGATAGGTCGCGCCGATCGCGATGCCGGTGCCGGAGAGAATCAGCCTCGCCGTCGGCAGATGCAGGAACGCGACGATCAGGAAAACAAGGCTGGTCAGGACGACGGGCAGCAGCAGGCGGATGCCCATATAGATGACGAGGGCCTCGCGCGAGCGATAGCCCGCTTTCAAGAGCTTGTCGGCGGTGCTTTCCGCCTCCGCGCCGCGCGTCAGCTTCAGCGTCTCTACGAGCTTCTTCAATGTTTCGATCGAGAAGGTGAATTTGAATCCGGTCCGTTTGCCGATCGGCGCCTTGCCGCTGACGCGGTCTTTGAGGGTCGCGACGCGCCCAGCCAGCGGATTTCCGGGCACGGCGGCGAAATAGGCGATGACCATCGAGCCGACGAGCAGCATGACGAGCAGCGCCGACATCAGATTGTCGCCGCCGAGCTTCATCAAAAGGGATACGAGGTCGCTCATATCTCGAAGCTCGCGAGTTTAACGAGGGCGATGATGCCGAACATGAGGCTGCCTGCCGCCGCGCCGAGCAGCATGTTGCCCGCATGGGTGTAAAAGAGCGTCTGGATGTAGTTCCAGTTCACGACGCTCAAGAGCGCGAGCATGATAAAAGGCAAAGAGCCGATGATGCACGAGCTAGCGCGCGCCTCCGACGAATAGGCGCGGACCTTCAGCTGCATCTGCTTGCGATTGCGCAGGAGCTGCTCGAGGTTGTCGAGCGTCTCGGCGAGGTTGCCGCCTGTCTCGCGCTGGATCGCGAAGGAAATGCACATGAAGGTAAATTCCGGCAGGTCGATGCGACCCGACGCCTGCCACATCACTTCTTCGAGCGGCTGTCCGAGCTGGATCTGCTCCGAGATCTTGCGGAACTCGTAGCCGACGACGCCTTTCATCTCGCGGCCGACATTGATGATGGTTTCGGTCACCGGCAGGCCCGAGCGCACGCCGCGCACCATTAGACCGATAGCGTCGGGAAGGAGCGCGAGGAAATTCTTGCTGCGCCGCATGATCTGCCAATAGATGTAGAGCCGCGGCAGGTAATAACCGGCGAGGCCGCCCGCACCCCAACAGATGAGCGGCGGCAGGCGCAGCAGCATGGTCGCGATAATCGTGACGATGCCGACGACGACCGCGATGACGCCGAACTTGCCGATCGACCAGCCGGTGCCGCTGCGCTCCAGCATGCGCCGCCAGTGCTCGGGATTGGGCAGGATGCGGCTGATGAAGATGTCGAGCCGCGTCGCGTTGAAATTGAGGCGCAGGCTCGGGATGTCGTGCTTCTTCGCGCCCGTGCCCTTCCTGATCCTGCTCAGCGCGCGCTTCGCGAGCCTCTGGCGCAGGCTTGCGGGCGCGCAGCCGCACCAGGCGGCGGCGAAGATCGCCAGCGACAGGGTGAAGATGACGATGAACTGGACGCCATTCATCAGCTCATCGCCTCGATGAGCGCCTGGTCGAGCTGATAGTACTCGGCGCGGCTGATGAAATGCGGCCGCAATCCCGACGAGACGAAGCTGCCTTTCAGGCGGCCGTCCGGCAACTCGCCCTCGTACTGATAGGTGAACAGGTCCTGAGTGGTGATGACATCGCCTTCCATGCCGACGATTTCGGTCACCGAGGTGACGCGGCGAATGCCGTCGCGCATGCGGCTGATTTGCAGGATGAGATGCACGGCGGCGGCGATCTGCTGGCGCACGGCCTTGGCCGGGAGCTGGATGCCGGCCATGCCGACCAGGTTCTCGAGACGGGTCAGCGCCTCGCGCGGCCGGTTGGCGTGGATGGTCGAGAGCGAGCCGTCGTGGCCGGTGTTCATCGCCTGCAACATGTCGAGCGCCTCGGATGACCGAATTTCGCCGAGGATGATGCGGTCGGGACGCATGCGCAGCGCGTTCTTCAAGAGATCGCGCATGGTGATTTCGCCGCGGCCCTCGAGATTGGCAGGGCGTGTTTCGAGCCTCACGACATGCGGCTGCTGCAATTGCAATTCGGCGGCGTCTTCGATGGTGACGATACGCTCGGTCGGGTCGATCATCTGCGACATCGCGTTGAGCAAGGTCGTCTTGCCCGAGCCGGTGCCGCCCGAGATGAGGATATTGAGGCGCGAGCGCGCCGCGATCTTCAGGACGGAAGCCATGGCCGACGAGATGTTCGCCTGGCGCGACATCACGTCGAGGGTGATCGATTTCTTGGAATATTTGCGGATCGAGATCGAGGGGCCGTCGATCGCCAGCGGCGGGACGATGATGTTGACGCGGCTGCCGTCGGCGAGACGCGCATCGACCAGCGGCGTCGATTCATCGACGCGGCGGCCGACTTGCGTGACGATGCGCGTCGCGACGCTCATCACATGCGCGTTGTCGCGGAAGGTGACCTCGGTCAGCTCAAGCTTGCCCTTGCGCTCGACATAGACCCGCTTCGGGCCGTTGACCATGATATCGGTGACGCTCTCGTCGGCGAGCAGGGGCTCGATCGGCCCGAGGCCGAGCATGTCGTCGAGCAGAAGCGTGACGAGTTGGCGCTGCTCCGCGACGTTGAGCTGCAGCTTCAGCTCGACAATGATTTCGCTGATGACGTCGGTGAGTTGGCGCGCGAGCTCTTCGCGCTCGAGCTTGGCCGCGACTTCGGTATCGATGCGCTGGATCGCGAGCGGATAGATGCGCGGCACCGCGTCGGCGACGCTCGCGCTGCGAACCGAAAGCCCGGGCTGCCCGGGCGCCCCGGCTGGCGGCGCGGGGACGGGCGGAGCCGGCGCGGCGACAGGCGCCTGCGGTATTGCCTGAGGCGGAACACCCGGCCCCGGCGCGATGGTCGGCGGTGCGGCTTGCGTGGCGGCGGCCGGCGGGGGCGCTCGGTCGCGCCCGCTGAGGGCGCGGAGGCGATCTTGCACTCCCGCGTCGTTCTCGAGGCCGCGGCGGCCGAACATGTCAGGCGCTCCGCTTCAACCAGCCGGGCAGGCCCGGTAGCAGCTTCTTCGGCATCAGCGAGCGCTTCTTCGGCGCTTCGACGCCGCAAATCCGATCGGCGATCACGGCGAGCTCCGCCGCGGCTTTGCTG
>DATGLO010000611.1:0-4446 GCA_035294105.1 Allostellaceae bacterium | reverse complement strand
ATCGAGATGGACGAGATCGAGGTCCACGACGAGCCGGTCGCGCTCTCGGAAATGAGCCCGATCATCGAGAGCACGCGCAAGGGCGTGCTGTTCAAGAAGGCGGGGCCGGAGCAGCATGAAGTGGTCGGCGCGGTCGCCGCCTCGCGCAAGCGCCTCGCGGCGGCATTCGGCGTGCCCGAAGAGAAGATGCGCGAGGAATTCCTGCGCCGTCAGGCCAATCCGCAAAAGACCTTCGTCGTTCCGACGAGCGACGCGCCGGTGCAGGAAGTCGTTCTTACCGGCGACCAGATCGACATGTACAAGCTGCCCTTCCACGTGCAGCACGAATATGACGGCGGCCCTTACATCACCTCAGGCAACGATTTCACCATCGACCCCGCTACCAAGCGCAGCAATGTCGGTTGCCGCCGGCTCATGTTGCGCGGCAAGGATAAATGCGGCTTCAACGCCACCGCGCCTTCCGATCTGCAGAACATCTATCGTGCCTGCGTCGCGCGCGGCGAAAAGCTGCCGATGAGTTTCACCATCGGCGCCCATCCGCTCGATACCATGGCGGCCTCGCATCGCGGCATGCCCGGCCAGGACGAGATCAATCAGATCGCCACCTTTCGCGGCGAGCCGCTGGCGGTCGTCAAATGCCTCACCAACGACATTTACGTCCCGGCCGATGCCGAGATCGTGCTCGAAGGCTATGTCGACGAGCGCGGCTATATCGACAATGAAGGACCTTACGGCGAGTACATGGGCTATTACGGCCCGATGCATGGCGATCCGGTGTTCCACGTCACCGCCATCACACGCCGCCGCGACGTGCTCCATCAGACGATCAAGCACGGTGTCGGAAAAAGTCTCGGTTGGTGCGACGGCGCGCCGATGGGTGCGCTCGCCACCGAGGCGCGTGCCTGGCAGGTGCTGAAGCAGGCCGGCATCGACGTCGTCGACGTGTATTCACCGCCCGGCCCGGGCGTGAACTGTCATCTGCGCGTCTCGATCCGGAAACGCAGCAACGCCGATCCGCATGCCGCGATCGTCGCGCTGCTCGGCATGCTGCGCACGACCAAGCATGTCTATGTCACCGACGACGATGTCGATATCCGCTCGAGCGAGCAGATGGAGTGGGCGATGTCGGGCCGTTTCCAGGGCTCGAAGGACATCTATGTCATGAAGGACATGCCCTTCATGCCCATGGATCCTTCGGCGCACCACGCGATCAGCGACAAGGTCGGCTTCGATTGCACCTGGAACCATCCGCGCCCGACCGCGGTCACGGCACGCGTTCCCGAAGCGGCGAAGATCGAGGGCCCGGCCCGCTTCCAGACCGTGCAACAGGCGCTCGAGACCGGCGCGATGCATTTCGCCAAGCTGATGTCGGTGATGGGCAGCCGCGACGGCCGCGAGCTGGTGCGCGAGATCGAGAGCTTGCGCGATGCCGGCAAGCTCGATCGCAACAGCGACGGCGAGTATTATTTGAAGAAGTGAGTTTCACCCCCACCCGACAAGCGCTTTGCGCTTGTCTCCCTTCCCCCCTCCGAGGGGGAGGGTCAGGGTGGGCGCGTCGCCCGCTCTACTGCTTCCAGTAAACGAAGCCCATGGCGTTGCCGGTGCCGGCCATCGAGCGATAGCACGGCACGTAGTCGATGACGTTGGGCTCGTAGCCGAGATCGGCCATCGCGCCCGCGACCGGCACCCAATTTTTGATCTCGGAGGTGCCCGCTTGGAAGATCGGCTCGCCCAGGGCGGCGACATTCTCGATGCTGCGCCGGCGCAGCGCATCCATCACCGCATTGTCGACCTCTTCGTCGATGACGAAATGCGTGAGGCCGCCCGAGGCGATCAGCGCGACGCGCGCATCGCTCTTCCATGACTGGATCGCCCGCAGCAGCGATTTACCGAAGGCGTAGCAGCGGCCGACGCTCGGCTGGTTGGGCGGATAAAAAGTGTTCAAAACCACCGGCACCGTCGGGATCGCGTGATCGTTCATGATGTTGCGAAAGACGAAGCCGAAGGCATGCGGGATGTGCTCGACGCCCGCCGGGAGCTTCGCCATCGAGGTGACATCGAATTGTTCGGCGATCGCGCCCTCGATGATGTGCTTGGCGAGATCGGGCAGACCGGGATAGGTCGCGCCTTGCGGCGGGATGTGGCCGGGAATGGCGATCGGGATGCCGGGCGGCATCTTGGCGATCTCTTCCTCGGTCGGGAAAGCGTTCGGGATGGTCTCGCCGCGATAGACGCTCATCGCCGGGATGAGATCGTCGTCGAACATCTCCATCTGATCGTTGCCGACGATCACCGCGACATCGGGCTTCTCCTCGGCGAAGATGTCGGCGAGCTTGCCGATCGCGCGGCGGCAGGCGGCGTGACGGTCGTTCCACACCTTCTGCGTAATCTGCGCATCGAGATGCTCGCTCGAGCGCATCGCGACAAGCTGGTCGAAGGTATAGGCCTTGCCCTTATACCAATGCTCGGGATTGCGCTTGTCCGCAGCGACGCGTTGGCCCCATTGATCGGGGGGCGTTGAAAGCATGGGACCGTGCGAGGTCCCGATTCCCAATACGATCTTGGCCATGGCTAGAGTATCTCTCCTTTCGCGGCGGAGCTCTTACCCTTCCGCTTGATCATACCCGTGTCGGCGAAATTCGTCTTGTGTCCCCAGGTTGACTTGTAATCGCGCTGCGCTTCCTTGGTAAGGAAACGTTTCTCGATCTCGAGGATGGTGCCGTAGCCGATGAGCTTCTTCACGTCGGGCGTGCCGAAGGGGCTCGCCACCACGCGCTTGTGCCAGTCCATCATCGCCTGGGCCCCGCGTTTGCGGAAATCGGACAGCACCTCCCAGGCCGCCTGCAGCCCCGCCGTCGCCGCGATCGTGGGATAGAGCACGATGCGGGCGCCGAGCTTCTCGTATTCGTCCCAGCTCGGCGGCGTGTCCTTGCCGCCCCAGATGATCAGCACCGGTCCCGGGATTTCCTTGCAGGCGCGCTTCACTTGCTCGCGATTCTCGACGGAGTTGAGCCAGACGAGATCGGCGCCGCCGTCTTTCACATAAGCGATGCAACGCTTCAGCGTTTCGTCGAAATTGCTCTTTTCCGCGCCGATGCCGTCGCAGCGGGCGCAGATCGCAAAATCCGGATCGAGCGCGTCGCGCGCCGCGACCGCGGCCCTGATCTTGCCGACGGCTTCATCGACCGAGATGAGACGCCGCCCGGCCGCGGTGCCGGATTTCTTGGGCGCTTCTTGATCCTCGATCTGCATCGCGGCGACGCCGGAGCGGATGATCTCTCCGACCGCGAAATGCACGTTGACCGCATTGCCGTAGCCGGTATCGGCATCGACGAGGATCGGGATATCGCAATGTGCCGCCATGTGCCGCGCATGGTCGACGAGATCGCGCAGGCCGATAATGCCGTTATCGGGGACGCCGTAAAGGAAATGCGAGAGCTGCGAGCCGGGGAGGAAAAAGCAGTCGAAGCCCGCTTCCTGGGCGAGCATCGCGTAAAGCGGGCTGAAGCCGCCGGGCATCGGCGTCATGCCTTTGCGCTTCAAAATCGCGCGAAACTTGCGCCGATTCGCGCCAACCCGATCTCGACCGTTCTTCGCCATTCCGCAACCCCGGAAACCCTTCGTGTACGGGCGCTAGCGTGGGATGCGCCGCCGCGGCTGTCAACCGCTGGTGCCACCTTGGGTGGGCGATCGATGCATTGTCATGCCGACCCGAAGCTGGCACATTCGCGCGCATCATGAGAACACGCCTTACCTTCTTTTTGCTGCTATTCGCTCTATGTCTTCCGCGCGGCGCCGGTGCCGCCGAGAAGCTGACCCTGCTCTACGCCCCGACCACCGGACTGACGCCGTCCTATATCGCCAAGGACCACGGCATCTTCGAAAAGCACGGGCTCGATGTCGATCTCCTGCTACTGACCAACCAGGGCGCGGTCATCTCGGCTCTGGTCGGCGGCTCGGCGCAAATCGTGACGCCCTCGGCCCTTGCCGTTATCCAGGCGAGCGATCAAGGCATCGATGTCGTCTTCGTCGCCTCATCGAGCATGTCGCCGTCGAAATCGCGCTCCGGCATTTTCGTCAAGAACGGCAGCGGTATTCACGACGCCAAGGGCCTGATCGGCAAGAAGATCGGCGTGCCGTCGCTCAACACCCTCATTCACGTGATCGCCCGGCGCTGGCTGGAGCTCAACGGGGTCGATTACAACAAGGTGAACTTCGCCGAAATCGGTTTTCAGCAGATGTACGACGCCCTCAACGCCGGAATCGTCGACGGGGTCAGCGCCATCGACCCCTATTTCGGCAAGCTCGAGACAATCGGCTATGTCGTCGGCAATCCCGACGAGAGCCTGCCGAAAAATACGCTGACGTCGGTTTACGCCGCGATGGGCGATTGGGCCAAGAGCCACAAGGATACGGTCGCCGCTTTCCGCGCCTCGCTCGCCGAGG
>DATGLO010000610.1:0-2152 GCA_035294105.1 Allostellaceae bacterium | reverse complement strand
ACCCCCGAGACCGAGGATATTTTCCGCGCGAAGAACTTCGCGCTTATGCCCAAAGGTGCGTCGCTGATCAATCTCGGCCGCGGCCCGCATGTCGTCGATGGCGATCTCATCGCCGCGCTCGACAGCGGCCATCTCGCCGCCGCGACGCTCGACGTTTTCCGCGAGGAGCCGCTGCCGAAGGATCATCCCTTTTGGCGCCACCCCCGCATCACCGTGATCCCGCACGCCTCGCGCGGGCAATTCCCCGCCGATATCACGCCGCTGATCTGCGCGCATCTGCGGCGCTTGCAGCGCGGCGAGCCGATGACGGATCGCGTCGATCCGCGCGCCGGGTATTGAAAGGAGCCGCGCTTGGGCCGAACATGGGCCCATCGCGAGGATACGAGAAATAAGAGGAGGAAGCATGGACACGCATCTCGCCACCATGACGGCGGACAAATTCATCACCATCGACGGGCTGAAGATCCGCTACCTCGAAGAAGGCGCGGGCATTCCGGTTTTCCTACTGCACGGCGCCTCGCTCGGCTCCTCGGCCGATGTCTTCCGCCGCAATCTCGGCCCCCTCGCGGCGGCCGGCTTGCGCGCGATCGCGTTCGACTTCCCGGGCTATGGCCTCAGCGAGGTCGGCAGCGATCTCTCCCTCGCCTATCAGACCAACACCGTGCCGAAGCTGATGGATGCCCTCGGCCTCAAGAAGGTCGCGCTCATCGCGCATTCGCGCTCGGGCGGGCAGGCCGTGCAGCTCGCCGGCAAGGAGCCGCAGCGCTATTCGTCGATCACCGTGCTCGGCACCGGCGGCTTGCTGCCGCCGCTGCCCGCCGATGTCGAAGGCCGCTACAACCAGGTCGCGGCGCGCGTCGATCGCGAGATGGCGAAGACCGAGCCGACGCCGGAAGACACCAAGAAGCTGATGTCGGCCGATCTCTTCCATACCGAGCTGGTGACGCCGCAAGAGTTGGCGCTGCGTCACAGCCGCAGCATCGGCAAGGCCTTCGAAACCTTCACCAAGCGCGCGCAATCTGAAGAAGGCGCCGGCGGCAGCGGTGCGCAGCCCGCGGTGCCGCAATGGCAGCGCATGCTCGAGCTCAAAGTGCCGCTGCTGCTGATCTATGGCCGCGAGGATCGCGCCCATGCCGGCGAGCGCGCCGAGCTCTTCAAGAAGATGCATCCCGATCTGAACTTGCACATCGTAAACGGCTGCAAGCACATGGTGCCGTGGGATGCCGAGCAAGAGGTCTATCGCCTCGCGATCCCGTTCATCAAGAAGAATGCGGGGTGAGCGCGATGGCGAAGATCCGGCATCTTGCTTTCTTCTCCGACAGTCCCGAAAAGATGGCGGAGTTCTACGTCAAGGCTTTCGGCTTCGAGATCAAAGGCCGCGGCAAGAAGTCCGTATGGATCACCGACGGCTATCTCGATATCGCGCTGCTCTGGCGCGCCGACGACACGCACTACCACAGCGGCCTCAATCACTTCGGCATCACGCTCGATCCCGACGAGAAAGAGGCGGTTTATGCGCGGCTCGAGGAGATGGGTCATGCCGCGATCAAGCCGCCGCTCGATCGCTCCTACGTCGAGGATTACTGCAAGGACGTCGACGGGAACAAGTTCGATTTGGCGACATCCGGCGTCAAAGCCAAGGACAAGCGCATGGTCTTCAAGGAGCCGGCCAAGGTCTAGCCGGCGCACGCGGCGTCGGGTCGCGGGGATAGACGCGGCGCCGCGGGCCTAACATCGGGCGTATGCGGTTTATCGCCTATTTCTCGGTGGTCTTCTGGGTGACGCTGACCTTGGTCAGCACGGTCGATCTCGGCGCGACCGCGCGGCTTCTCGCCAAGCTCCATCTCGGCTGAGCCGAGCGGCGCGTCATTCCGCCGCCCTTGCCGTACCCGGCTGCGCCATCTTGCGGTGCTGCTCGGCGAGCATGTCGGACGGCGTGATCAGCGCAATCGCGGATTGCAGCTTGTTCATCCAGCCGGTCACGACATCGCCCTTGCCTTGCATCGTGGCCTCGAAGCCCTGCTTTGCCACCATGGCGGGATCGTCTTTCTTCTGCGTGCCCACCTTGGTGTCGAGCATATCGGCACGTTCGAAGAAATCGGTCTCGGTGGCGCCCGGCATCAGACAGGTGACACTGACGCCGCTACCCATG
>DATGLO010000609.1:0-4709 GCA_035294105.1 Allostellaceae bacterium | reverse complement strand
GAACGCCTTGGTGCCGTTATAAACGGCTTGATAGGTACCCGGCATGAAGCCCGCGATCGAGCCGGTGATCAGGATGCGCCCCTGTCCCCGCTCGCGCATCCGGCGAGCGATGCCATGAATGAGATAAATCGTGCCCGTGATGTTGGTGTCGACGACCCGGCGCGCCTCGGTGAAATCCTGATCGAGGAAGGCGCCGCCGAGGCCACGACCCGCATTCGCGAGCAACGCATCGACCGGACGATTGCCCGCCGCCGCGATCAGTTTCTCGACGCCTTCCGCGGTCGCAAGATCGGCATGTACCGCCTGGACGCCCGTGCCGAAGCCGCGGAGATTTTCCGCCGCGCGCTCGATCTCCGGCTCATCCGCCGCGATCAACAGATCGAACCCGTCCTGGGCGCAGCATTTGGCGAGTTCGTAGCCGATGCCGGTCGAAGCGCCGGTGATCATCGCGAAACATTCACGAGGCATGGCTTATCTCCTTGGCGTCAGGGTTTCATGACGACCTTGATGCAGCCGTCTTCCTTGTCGCGGAAAGTTTTGTAGAGCTGCGGGCCGTCTTCGAGCCGGGCGCGGTGCGTGATCACGAAGGAAGGATCGATTTCGCCTTTGGTGATCCGCTCGAGCAGCGACGGCAGGTAATGCTGTACCGGCGTCTGCGCCATCTTGAAGGTCAGGCCGCGATTGATCGCCGACCCCATCGGAATCTTGTCAAGGAAGCCGCCATAGACGCCGACGATCGACACGGTGCCGAAATTCCGGCAGCAACGGATCGCCTGGCGCAGGACATGCGGCCGATCCGTTCCCATGAAGGTCGCGGCCTTAACGCGGTCGATCCGCGCATCGAAGCCGGAGCGCGAGTCGGCTTCGGTTCCGACGGCATCGATGCACGCATCGGGTCCGCGCCCTTTGGTCATCTGTTGCAGCGCGTCGTAGATGTCCTGGCTCAAGAAATCGAGCGTCTCGGCCCCCGCGGCGCGCGCGAGCTCAAGCCGCTCGGGCACGGTGTCGATCGCGATCACCCGCCCCGCGCCGAGCAGAAAGGCGCTGCGGATGGCAAACTGCCCGACCGGGCCGCAGCCCCACACCGCGATCGTGTCGCCATGCTGGATGTTGCAGAACTCGGCGGCCATGTAGCCGGTCGGAAAGATGTCCGACAGGAACAGCACCTGCTCGTCATCCAATCCTTCCGGCACCTTGATCGGCCCCACGTCGGCATAGGGCACGCGCAGATATTCCGCCTGCCCGCCGGCATAGCCGCCGAGCAGATGGGAATAGCCGAATAGCCCCGCCGGCGCGTGCCCCCATAACCGCTCCGCATCCTTTTTATCGGGGTTCGTGCGCTCGCAGCCGGAATAAAAATCGTGTTGGCAGAAAAAGCACTCGCCGCAGGCGATGGTGAACGGCACGACGACGCGATCGCCACGCTTCAGCTTGGTGATCTCGGAGCCGACCTCGACGACGACGCCCATCGTCTCGTGACCGAGCACATCGCCGCTTTTCATCCGCGGGATGATGCCGTCGTAGATATGCACGTCAGAGCCGCAAATCGCGCAGGCCGTGACTTTAATGATGATGTCGCGCGGACGCTGGATTTGCGGATCGGGCACGGTCTCGCAACGGATGTCGCCCTTGCCGTGCCATGTCAGTGCCTTCATCACCGCTCTCCTCGGGATTGAAAAATCTCAAGGTGCGGTCACGCCTCTGATCTTAAGGGACCAAACTCGCGCCTGCGGGCGTTCGTTCCAGAACACGGCGAGGCGGAAAGATTTAGGGGCCATTCCTCGGCGCACCGACCGCTCCGTACATGCGCAAAAAGAAACGGCCGCGCCCTGGCGGCATCCACCTTCTGCGCCGATGGCGAAAGCGATGCCGCTGCCCTTCATCATCGCGGCCCTGCCCGCGGACGCGGTCGATACCCGATCTCCGCGACATGGGAGGCGACATTGGCCATCGAGCCCCCGCCGGTGACGCCGGTATCCGCGTTTTCGGTGATGAGGTCGAAAGCCTGCTGTGTCTGCGGCAGCTCCGCCGACGTTGCTCAGAACGTCTTCGTCAGCATCAGCTTAAGAATCAGCCCGTCCGAGCCCGCGGTGAAGCCGTGGCCGATGCCCGCCTCGGCATCGAGCGGCTCGCCCGTGTAATCAGCGACCGCGAACAATTCCTGCTGCTCGTTGCGCAGCCCCGCGAAGTCGCGTACCTTGCCGTAATCGGCGTAGTGCTCGAGCGCCACGGCCCAGGCTTCGGAAAAGTTGTAATCGATGCGCGCGGCGGGTGCGAAATCGAGCGACCCGATGCCGGTGTAGTTGTTGTCGATGATCGGGTTGAAGATCAGGTCGACCGGCCCGAAGCGCATGCCCACAATCGGGCGAATCTCGCTACTGTAGCGCGTATCTTCCCAATGGCGCGCGTTATAGCTGAATTCGAAATTGATCGCGTAGAAGAACTGGCGTTGAGCCACATGCGGCTCGGCGAAGAAAAAGCGCAGCTCGGCACCATTTATGAGGAAGCGGCCGTCGCGCGTCACCGAATAGAGCGGCAGATAGAGACCGAGCTCGAGCCAGTCTTTCACGCCGAGCGCCCATTCCGGCACGCCGTTAAGCGCGCCTTGCGGCATGACGCCGCGCGGAAACGCCGCGACCTTGCGCCCGATCGGCGTGTAATTGTTGTGGAGTGTGACGCTCGCCTGGCCCGGCTCGTTGATCTCGCCGTTATAGACCTGAATCTCGTCGGTCTGCGCCGCGGCCGGGTGCGCGGTCAAAGCCATCGAGATCAGGATGATCGCCGCCGCGATTCGTCGTCCTATGCTTCTCCCTCGCTCTTCTTGCGAGCGAGGCTAAGCCCGGCCGGTCGCGAATTCCAATGTTTCCCGGTTGGGCCTAATTCACGGCGGCGCTGAGGCCGTTGCTGGCGAGGCGCTCGCGATAAGTCGCCATGAAGCTCTGGAGATTGCCGATCTCGGCGACGCGCGAGGCGACGTCCGCAACCGAGCCGCCGCCGGCGACGCCGCTGCTGGGATTTTCGGTAATGAGATCGAACGCTTGCGCGGTCTGCGTGCCGGCGATCGCGGGCCCCCAATCATGGCGCAGCTTGTCGACTCCCGCCTGATCGCCTTCAAGGGTCAGCGCCGCCGCCCAGGCGAGCACGAGACGCGATAGATCGACACCGAGCGGACCTTGCGCCGGCGGCGGTCCGGCGAGATCGGCGAAGGTCTTCGCCGCGTCTTTCCAATCCTGCTGGTGCCAGTAGATATCGGCGCGCAGCCGCGCGGCGTCAACGCTATTGTCGTTCTGCAACAGCGCCAAGGCGTCGGATGCCTTGTTGAGATCGGTGAGCGCGCGCGCACGCAGCTCCGTGCGCTGGCGTGCGAGGTCTGTCGGCACATCGCTGCCGACGTCGATATCGAGCGCGGCAATCGCCAGCTCAGGTTGTTGATTCATCAATCGCAGCAAGGCGAGCTGCGTCGCACCGCGCGCCTTCTCGCGGCCGCTCAGATGGTTCTTGACCTGGTCGTCGAGCAGCGCCGTCGCCTGGTCGAGGAGATCGACCGAGACCAGCCGGTCGATGAGCTTCTTGACGATCGCATCGTGACGGTCGCCGCTCGCTTCGAGATCGTGAAATTCGGTATAAAGCGCGAGCGCCTTGACTGGCGGAATATCGTCGGCCGCCTTGCCGAGGAAGAGGTCGGCGAAGCTGTCCGCCGCCTCTTTCGCGACATCCTTCGACGCCGGATAGTCGGGGAAGTAGATCGCCGCCTCGTGCAGCGCCTCGATGCCGCCATCCTCATCGCCTTCGGCCAGCTGCAACTCGCCCAGCTTGCGCAGCAAGGTGAATTCGAATGCGTCGCCGCGCCACGAGAAGCGCAGCGCATCGAGCGCGTTGATGGTATCCAGGCGGCTCGCCTTCTTGGCGTCGTAGAGCGCCATCGCCCGTGCATAAAGAGCGCGGGCACGAGCACGGCGGTCGCCTGAAGCCGCGACCTGCACCCACTGCTCGAGCGCCACTTCGAGATTGCCGAGCGCCTGCTGACGTCGGCCCGACAGGTATTCGGCCATCGCCTCGTCGCTCGGGTTCGGCGAATCCTTCATGACGAGATCGATGAGGGGTCCGGCCGCCGAGGCGCGGTCCGTCTCGATCAGCGCTTCCGCGGCCGAGAGCGCAAAGCGATCGCGCAGCGTCCGCGGGTAGCTCGGCAGCAGGCTGACGCTTTCGGTGAATTCGCGCTCGGCGGTATTCCAATCGGCCTTTTGCGCCGCCAACGCGCCGCGCCATAGCGCCGCTTCGGGATCGCCATCGAACGCCGCGAGACCAAGCTGGTGCTGCGCGCAGTCCCAGTCGTCGGCAAGGAAGCAGGCGGCGCCTTTCAGCGCTTGCACGTTGCGATCGGCGGCGCCGGCCGGGTCGTCGTGCTCGATCTGAGCCAGCACCGCCAGCGCTTCTGCGCCGAAGAGATTGGCGAAATAGAAGCGCGCCAGCGCCAGCCGCGGCGCGGTGCGCGCCGAGGGCTCGACACGCGCAACCGCACTATCGAGCTGGCTGCGACGCTCGATGAACGTCTCGTTCTTCGGTCCCTTCCAGCCGGCGAAATCGAAGAGACGATGCAGATCGGGCGGCGGCGCGCCGCCCATCAGGCGATCCTGCTCATTCGACAGCACGAGGCCGTTGGGCCGCGCGATCTCGACCTTGTCGTTGTCGGGAATGACCGTCAGGTC
>DATGLO010000608.1:0-3233 GCA_035294105.1 Allostellaceae bacterium | reverse complement strand
CGCTTCGGGCGGCAGCTTCGTATATTTCGCGATGCTGGCGCGCACCGCGTCGGCATTCGCGGGATTTTCGACGAAGGCATAAGCCTCGGCGAGCGAGGCGCGAAAGGCCTTCAACGCATCGGGATTCTTCTTCACCCACTCGCGCGTCGCCGCGTAAAGCACCGAAATCGTTCCCGCCGGCACCGCCGCCTGAAAATCGCCGATGTCGTAGCCGGCGCCGCTCTGAATGATGCGGCTGTAGAACGGCTCGACCGGCACCACAGCATCGGCGAGATCGGCCTTGAGGGCATCCTGCATCTGGCGGATCTGCACTTCGAGCCATTGCACCTTGGCGTCGTCGCCGCCGCCGGCGCGCACCCAATTGCGCATCAGCACCTCGAAGATGCCGCCAAGGCTCGGCAGCCCGACCTTGTGGCCGACAAGGTCACGCGCCGCGTGCAGGCCGCTGCCAGTGCGTGCGACCACGCCTTCCTGACCGGCGGGCGTCGGATAGACCGAGGTGTTGGCGATGGCGACGAGGTCGATGCCTTGCTCATGGGCCTGCACCAGCACGGTCGAGGTCGGGGCGCCGATCTGCGCCGAGCCCGAGAGCAACGCCGGCGGCATCACTGCGCCGCTCTGGGCGAGCGAGAAATCGATATCGAGACCGTGCTTCGCCAGAATGCCATGGTCGTTCGCGACGAAGAGACCGACGAAGGCCGCCGAGGCGTTATAGAGGAAGGTCAGCTTGGTCGCGGCGGAAGCGGGCGCGGCGAGGCCGATCGTTAGAACTGCCGCAACCAGAGTGCTAGCAATGCCGCGCACGGTTTCCTCCCTCGGGCGTTTGACGAAATTACCATGTCATTGCGAGCGTCGCTCGACAAGCTCGGGATGAGGGCGAAGCAATCCCGGCCCCCGGCGTAAATCCTGGATTGCATCGTCGCGCTGTCGCCCTTCTCGCAGACGGCGATCAAACGAAAAGGGCGTCTCTTGCGAGACGCCCTCTTGCCTCATCCCAAGGAAACAGCCTCGTTCAGCCGCAGGCTTGGACCGCGCGGCGGGCCATCACATTGACCAGATGAGCGCGATACTCGGCGCTGGCATGGATGTCGCTGTTGAGCCCGTCCTGCTTCTGCTTGATGTCCTTAATCGCATCCGGCGAAAAGTTCTTGGACAAGGCCGCTTCCATGTCCTTCTGCCGAAAAGCGCAAGCGCCGGCACCGGTGACGCCGACGCGGACGTTGTTGCCGGTCTTCGCCACGAACACGCCGACGATCGCATAGCGCGACGCGGGATTCGGAAATTTCATGTAGGCCGACTTCTCCGGGATCGGGAAGCTCACCGCCGTGATGATCTCCCCCGGTTCGAGGGCGGTCTCGAAGAGCCCTTTGAAGAAATCGTCGGCTGCGATCTTGCGCTTGTTGGTGACGATCGTCGCGTTGAGCGCGACGACGCTCGCGGGATAATCCGCCGCGGGATCGCTGTTTGCGATCGAGCCGCCGATCGTGCCGCGGTGGCGCACCGCGGGATCGCCGATATGGCCGGCGAGGCTGGCGAGGCCCGGGATCGATTGCTTCACGATATCGGAATTGGCGACGTCGAAATGCCGCGTCATCGCGCCGATGACGATGTTGTTGCCTTCCTTCTTGATGCCCTTGAGGTCGGCGATCTTGCCGAGGTCGACAACATCGGAGGGCTTGGCGAGGCGCTGCTTCAGGGTCGGGATCAGCGTCATGCCGCCGGCCATGACCTTGCCTTCTTCGACGCTCGTGACGAGCTTCGAAGCTTCCTCGACGCTCTTGGCCTGGTGGTAGTTGAAATTATACATGGCTCTTCCCCTCAGACCTTCGCCGGCTGCGGATTCTCGGCGCAGGCCGCGATCGCCTTGACGATGTTGTGGTAGCCGGTGCAGCGGCAGATATTGCCTTCGAGCCATTCGCGGATCTGGCGCTCGGTCGGCTTGGGAATGACGCGCAGCAGATCGACCGCGCTCATCACCATGCCCGGCGTGCAGAAGCCGCATTGCAAGCCGTGATGCTCGCGGAAGGCCGCTTGCATCGGGTGAAGCTCGTCGTTGCTGGGGGCGAGGCCCTCGATTGTCTTGACGTTGGCGCCGTTCACCTGGACGGCGAGCATCGTGCAGCTCTTGGCCGAATAGCCGTCGATATGAACGACGCAAGCGCCGCACTGGCTGGTGTCGCAGCCGACATGCGTGCCGGTGAGGCCCAGATATTCGCGCAGGAACTGCACCAGCAAGGTGCGGTTTTCGACTTCGCGGGTTTCGGGCTTACCGTTCACCGTGATGGTTACGGTTGGCATTCGTCGTCCTCCCTCGTTACTCGAGCGCCTCGTGGGAACAGAGTTTCGTGCGCGGCGGCTCTCCGGTCAAGCGTCCCCGCGAAGTTTGCCTCAGCGCGCGAAGAAATATAGCAGGATGATCACGATCACGGCGAGGGCCGTGACCCAGATCGCCGGCGACAGCCGTTTGGCCTCGGGCGCCGAAGGCGGGGTGCGGGTCGGCGGCGGCGTCTCGACGGACGACCCCGGAGGCGGCGGCATTTCGGCGACCCGCACCGGTTCCGGCTCGCCGCCGCCGGCGGGCGCCGCGCCCGCGGGCGGCGTGCCGACGACCTCGGCGAATTTCGCGAAGAAATTGTCGGCCATCTGACGCGCGGTCGCGTCGATGAGGCGCGAGCCGATCTGAGCCAGCTTGCCGCCGACATTCGCGTCGACGACATAGCTGAGCTTGGTGCCATTACCCTCGTCGCTCAGCTTCACCGTCGCGCCGCCTTTCGCAAAACCGGCCGGACCGCCGGTGCCTTCGCCGGAGATTTTGTAGCTGTTGGGCGGATCGCGATCCGAGATCGTGACCTTGCCGCCGAAGCGCGCGCTGACCGGCCCAACCTTGGCGCGCACGGTCGCGCTCATTTCGGTGTCCGAATGCTTGGTGATCGTCTCGCAGCCGGGGATGCACTGCTTCAGTATCTCGGGGTCGTTGAGCGCGTCCCAAACCTTCTGCCGCGGCGCCGCAACGTGGTATTCGCCGGTCATGTCCATGGTGATCGCCTCCAGCGCGCGCACGCGCGATATTTCTGCGAAAACTAGCGTGCGGATTCCGCGCGGGCAAGCGAACGGCCGCGCTTGCGCCGCATGCGCGCATGAAAGAAACGCGTATCAGGCGAAGCGCGGAAACAGCCGCAGCGCGTTGTCCCGATGTATCCCACGAAGCACAGCGGGCTCGAGATCGAGCTTCA
>DATGLO010000607.1:0-4075 GCA_035294105.1 Allostellaceae bacterium | reverse complement strand
GCGAGGTGCTGCGCCTGTTGCAGCATGCGCAGCGGACCGGCAAGGACGTCATCTACACGCATTACGCCAAGAAGCAGCATGCCGCCTGGCGTAACCTCGGCAGCCGCTTCGCCAACTGGTGCGCCGACCGCGTGCTGGATAAGCCGAAGGGGCTCTACCTGTCGAGCTTCCGCTGCATCAGCGCCTTCGCCGCGCGCCAGGTGACGCAGTATCGCGGGCCGTTCCCCTATATCGACGGCCTGATCCTGCAGGCAACGCAAAGCATCGGCACGCTCGAGGTCGAGCACCTGCCGCGCCATGATGGCCGCAGCAATTACACGCTGTCGCGGCTGGTGCGGCTCTGGACCAGCATGCTGGTCAATTTCTCGGTGGTGCCGCTCCGCATCGCGACCTTCACCGGCTTCGCGATGAGCGGCCTCGGCCTCTTCGGCGCCGTCTGGGTCGTGGTCGAGGCGATCTTCAGCACGACGCCGCCGGGCTGGGCCTCGCTGACTGTCGCGACCCTGCTACTCCTCGGCGTGCAACTGATCATGCTCGGCATCATCGGCGAATATCTCGGGCGGCTTTATCTGACGGTCAATCGCAAGCCGCAATCGGTCGTGCGTACCGTGACGCGCAGCGAGCCGGTCGAGCGCCGCGCTCAGCCCGTCATAGTCAGCCGGAGCTGACGCTCTTCAGCGCCGCGATGACGCGCGCGACCTGATCGTCGGTCAATTCGGGGAACATCGGCAGGCTCAGCACTTCGCGTGCCGCGCGCTCGCTTTCCGGCAAGCCGCCCGCGCCCAACGCAACGCGGCCGCGATAGGCCGGTTGGAAATGCACCGGCACCGGATAATGAATGTTGGTGCCGACGCCGCGCGCCTCGAGCGCCGCTTGCAGCGCATCGCGCCCGCCGCTGCGGATCACATATTGATGGAAGACATGCGTCGCATAAGCGCGGCGCCTCGGCAGGCAGAGGCCGCACCAGCGCAAGCCTTCGTCGTAAGCGCCGGCGATCGCCTGACGGCGCGCATTGCCGGCATCGAGATGGCGCAGCTTCACGCGCAGGATCGCCGCCTGCAGCTCGTCGAGCCGCGAATTCATGCCGATGCAATCGCTGACATAGCGCTGCCGCCAGCCATATTCGCGCAGCTCCCTCAGCCGCGCGGCGAGCGCGGGATCGTTCGTCGTCACCGCGCCGCCGTCGCCGATGCCGCCGAGATTCTTGGTCGGATAGAAGCTGAACGCGGCAAGATCGCCGAGAGTGCCGAGACGCCGGCCGTTGCCCCAAGCGCCGTGGCTCTGCGCGCAATCTTCGATAATGCGCAAACCGTGCTGGCGCGCGAGATCGCTTATCGCGCCCATCTCGGCGCCGAGGCCGTAGAGATGAACGGGGATTACCGCCGCGATGCGGCCCGGCGGTTTCACAAGGGCATCGGCGAGCCTCGCCGGGTCGAGCGTATAAGTCACCGGATCGATATCTATCAGCAGCGGCTTCAAGCCGGCGAGCTCGATCGCCGCCACGGTCGCGACGGCGGTGTGCGAGACCGTCGCGACGTAATCCTCGGGCCCCAAGTCGAGCGCTTTGAGCGCCATCACCAGCGCCTCGGTGCCGCTCGCCACGCCAACCGCGTGGCGCGCGCCGATATAGGCCGCAAATTCCTTTTCGAAGGCCGCGACTTCGGGGCCGAGGATGTAGCGCCCACCCTCGAGCATGCGCGCGATCGCGGCGTCGATCTCGGCTTTATGCGCGTGATAGCCGGCGCGCGGATCGGCCTGCGGAATCGGAGCGGAGGGAATCGCCTCAGGCATAGTGCTGGCCATGCGCGCGGAAGTATTCGAGCGAGCGCTTCAGCCCGTCTTCGAGCGGCACGCGATGCCGCCAGCCGGTCACCTCTTGGAACAGCGTATCGGCGGCGTAGTAATCGCCGATATCGATGCGCCGCCGCTCGGCCGGGAATTCGTGACGAACGAAGGTGCCGCCGCCATTAGCTTTGACCAAAAGCTCGGCGAGCTCGTCGAGGCTGACCGGCCGCTCGCCGCCGAGATTGTAGACCTTGCCCTTGGTGTCGGGCGTCACCGCCGCCAGCAGGAACGCTTCGACCGCATCGTCGACATAGGTGAAATCGCGCTTCTGCGCTCCGCCCCAGACTTCGAACGGCGCGCCGTCGAGGACGCTTTTCAGCCACACGCCGACGAAGGTTTGGCGCGCATCCTTGATGCGCATGCGCGGACCATAGGTATTGGTGAGGCGCAGCGCCGTCGCTTTGACGCCGTACACGTCGTGATAAAGGATGTGATAGGCCTCGCCGGCCATCTTGTTGACGCCGTTGACGTCGACGGGATGAAGCAGATGCCGCTCATCGACCGGAAGATAATCCGGCCGGCCATAGATTTGCCGCGTCGAGGCGAACACCACGACCGCATTCGGGCACACGCCGCGGCAGGCTTCGAGCAGCCGCAATTGCGCGAGGCAATTGATCTCGAGATCGGTCACAGGATCGTGCATCGAATCGAGATGGCTGGTCTGGCCGGCGAGATTGAAGAGATAATCGCAGCCCTTGAGCAGGGCGCGCATGTGCTCGGCGTCCCGGATGTCCGTGATCTCGACCCGCACCTGCTCGCGGATCGGCGCGACGTTGAAGCGGTTGCCGCCGTAATTCGGCATCAGATTGTCGATCAGCGTCACCTCGGCGCCGAGCGCCACCAGCCGCGCCGCCAAGTTCGAGCCGATAAAGCCCAAACCGCCCGTCACGACGGCGCGGGCACCGCGAAATTCCGGGAAGATTTTCCCTGCTGAATCAGCGCACATAACGCAATATTGAGGATTCTGGCTCAGCGATAGTGTATAAGCTACAGGAATCGTGAAGCATTTTCTTCGATGACCGGCCGGTCTCCCGCCTGGACCTTCAGCCGCCGCTGCCTCTGCCTGGCGGCGCTCTGCGCATTAGCCGCTTGCGCCTCGCACACCGGCGTTCAGCCCGCGCCGCCGCTGGTCAGTCGCGGCGATCGGGAATGTCTCGCCGAGTTGACCAAGCTTGGGGTGCAGTATCAGGTCGAACCGCAGCCGGCAAGCGCGCCCCGTTCCTGCCGCATCGACAATCCGATCCGCGTTTCGGCGGCGACGATTCCGTTCAGCCGGCCGACGGTCGCGGCCTGCGCCTTCGTCTTGGAATTCGACAAGTTCGAGCGCGAGGTCATCCGCCCGCTCGCCAAACGCTATTTCGGCCACGACCTCAAGACGGTCGTCCATTTCGGCGCCTATAACTGCCGCACGACCGATAAAGGCCGCGAGAGCGCGCATGCCACCGGCATGGCGATGGACGTCGCCGGTTTCGTGCTGACCGACGGCACCATGATCTCGGTCAAGCAGGATTGGGGCAAGCGCGGCAAAGAGCGCGATTTCCTGCGCGCGGTCGCGACGCAAGCTTGTCGCTATTTCAACGAAGTGCTCGATCCGGATTCAGACCGCGACCACGTCGATCACATCCATATCGATCTCGGCCGCTGGAAATACTGCATCCATCGCTAGCTCTCGACGACGGCCCCGTCCTCGGCAAAGAGCGACGTCCAGCCCGCAGCGCGTGCTTCATGCCGCACCGGCGGCGTCGGCTCGTCATAAAGCAGCCGCGCCTCGGCCGCCGAACCGCGGCGCTGCCCGAGCGCGCGGACGATCAGCCGCCGCCGCTCGTGCGGCAACTCGACCACGACGATATCGCCGATCTTCACGGCGTGATGCGGCTTGGCGGCGTCGCGCGTGCCGATTGCGACGCAGCCTTCGCTGCAGAGCCGCGCGGCGAGCGAGCGCGTTTTCGCCAGCCGCGCGAACCAGAGCCATTTATCGAGGCGGAGGGTCGGGAGCGGAGCGAGTTCGTTTTTCATCGAGCGATGTTGAGAGCTGCCAGTTTTGCGAAGGGGCTGTCGGTGCGCGGCCGCTCGGAAGCGGGCGTCCGCTTCTTCTGGGCACGCGGATGGAAGGTGACGCCGTGCTCGTCATGGACGGCGCGATAGCCGAGGCTGGTCAGCATCACCGCGAGATCGTGGCGCGACGCGCTGCCGAGCCCTTGCAGCTCGGGCGTGATGCCGAAAGCCCCCT
>DATGLO010000606.1:0-3934 GCA_035294105.1 Allostellaceae bacterium | reverse complement strand
CCACGATCGCCGCCGATAAGCCCGTTCTCGGCCGCAAGCCGGCGCTGCACATCGATCTCGCGGCCGGAGGCCTCCTCGGCATTACGCTGATCGCGATCGGCGCAATCCTCGTCCTCGTCGGCGTGGTGCTGTGGCTCTCCTTCACCGAAGGCACGCCCGGCGACCCGGTGCTGCAATACACCGTCGCGCATTATCGTTCGTTATTCCTGGACCCTTTCACCTATCGCGTGCTGTGGAACACGGTGCTGTTCTCGTTGACCTGTCTCGCCACGTCCTTCGCCTTGGCGCTGCCGATGGCGTGGCTGATGGAGCGCACCGATTTCCCGGGCAAGCCCGTGGTCTTCACCTTGATGACGACGGCGCTGCTCATTCCGAGCTTCGCCGTCGCCTTGGGTTGGGTGTTTTTGCTCCATCCCAAGATCGGCATGGTCAACCAGGCGCTCATGGCGCTGTTCAACCTGAGCGATGCGCCCTTCGACATCTCGAATATCGGCGCCATGGGCATCGTCGAGGGGATGAACCTGACGCCGCTCGCTTTCGTCATGACCGCCGTGGTTATGCGCTCGATGGATCCGGCGCTCGAAGAGGCCGCGGCGATCAGCGGCGCCAAGCCCTGGCAGGCGGTCTGGCGCGTCACCGCGCGCGTGCTGCTGCCCGGCCTCCTCGCCGCCGGCATCTACATCGCGATGATCGGCTTCGCCGCTTTCGACGTGCCGGCGATCCTCGGCCTGACCCGGCGCATCTTCACCTTCTCGACCTATGTCTTCTGGGTGCTGACGCCGTCGGAAGGCGCGCCCGAATACGGCAGCGTCGCGACGCTCTCCGTCATCATGATCGTCGTCGCGGCGGTGCTCTCCTGGTGCTATCGCCAGGCGCAGCGTCAGGCGCCGAAATACGCCGTCGTCACCGGCAAAGCCTATCGCCCGCGCATCGCGGCGCTGGGCAAGTGGCGCGGCCCCGCGATCGCCTTCGTCGCGCTCTATTTCATTGTCGCGCAGCTGATGCCGCTCTTGATGCTCGGCTGGGCCTCGCTCTTGCCCTATCTCCAGACGCCCTCGGCGCAAGCGCTCGCCCAAGTCTCGCTCAGGAACTTCCTCAACCTGCCGAAAGAGCTGCTGTGGCGCGCCGGCACCAACACCGCGATCCTGATGGTCGTGGTGCCGACCGTCACCTTGACGGCGAGCGTCGCTATCTCCTGGGTCGTCTTGCGCACGCGCATCAGGGGCCGCGGCCTCTGCGATTTCTTCGCCTTCCTGCCGCTCGCCATTCCGGCGATCGTCTTTTCCGTCGCGGCGCTGCTCCTCGCGCTCTTCGTCCTGCGCTATGTCGCGCCGATCTACGGCACGCTTTGGATCCTCATCCTCGTCTATGCCGTCGCGCGGCTCAGCTACGGCACGCGCATGACGAATTCGGCGCTCATCCAAATCCACAAGGAGCTCGAAGAGTCCGCCCAGGTGTGCGGCGCGGCGACCGGCGGCGTCCTTGCCCGCGTGCTTGTGCCGCTCCTCGCGCCCTCGCTCGCTTATGCCTGGATCTGGATCGCGCTCCTCACCTATCGCGAGCTCACCTTGCCGGTCGTCATCTCGACCAGCAACAACCTGCCTTTCTCGTTCTTGGTCTGGGGCTTCGTGCAAGCCTCGGCCTACGGCTCGGCATCGGCGGCGGCGCTGCTGATGCTCGGCCTGATGCTCCCGGTGCTGCTGGTCTATTGGCTGGCGGCGCGCCGGGCCGGTATGATCGCCCCTCGATGAATAGGAACTGACTCATGATCGGCATCCGCAATTTGACCATGACCTATCGCACCGCCGCCGGCGAGCACCAAGCGGTGAAAGGCGTCTCGCTCGAGATCAAGCAGGGTCAGTTCTATACGCTCTTGGGCCCTTCGGGCTGCGGCAAGACGACGATTCTCCGCTGCGTCGCGGGCTTGGAGCATCCCGACGGCGGCGAGATCCAGATCGGCGGCCGCACGGTCTATTCGGGCGACAATCGCACCTGGGTTCCGCCGCACGATCGCAACATCGGCATGGTGTTCCAGTCCTATGCGATCTGGCCGCACATGACCGTGTTCGAGAATGTCGCCTTTCCGCTGCGCCACAAGAAGCCCAAGCCGCCGAAGACAGAGATCAAGGATCGCGTCGCCAAGGCGCTCGCTCTCGTCCATCTCGCCGGGCTCGAGGACCGGCCCGCGCCTTATCTCTCGGGCGGCCAGCAGCAGCGCCTTGCCCTGGCGCGCGCGCTGGTGTCCGAGCCGCGCGTGTTGCTCCTCGACGAGCCGCTCTCCAACCTCGATGCGAAGCTGCGCGAAGAGATGCGCCTCGAAATTCGCCAGGTCGTCGAGCGTCTCGGCGTCACGACGCTCTTCGTGACGCATGAGCAGATCGAAGCCCTCACCATGTCCGACGTGATGGCGGTGATGAATGACGGCCGCATCATCCAGGAAGGCGCGCCCGCCGACATCTATGCGAAGCCCAAAGGCGCTTTCGTCGCCGACTTCATCGGCCGCTCGAATTTCCTCTCCGGCAAGATCACCGCTTTGACCGGTTCGAACGGCAGCGCCACGGCCACGGTCGCGACGCCGATCGGCCCGGTCAATGCCCGCGTCGAGCCCGAGGCGCAGGTCGGCGACACGGTGACGGTCGCGATCCGGCCCGAGAATGTCGCGCTCTTACCGCATGGCAGCGAGGCCGCCCCCGGCAATCATTTCGCCGGCACGATGGAGACCATCGTTTATGTCGGCAATCTGCTCGACTGCATCGTGACGGTTGGCGGCGAGAAGGTTCGGCTGCAGCTCCAGCCTTCGGCCGCGGTCGATCGCGGCACGCAAGTGCGCCTCGCCTTCCCGGTCGAACACTGCCTCGCCTTGCGCGCTTGAAAGAACGGACGAAGCACAAAGACGCGGAGATGCGCGCGGCGTTCTCTTTTTATTCGTGCGACGAGCTTTCCTGAACGCGACGTTAAGGCGCGGCTTTGCGCAAAGCGCGCCCTTGCAGGGCGCTTGCGGATTGCCAAACTAATGCCCGTCGCTATTTCTCGCGGAATAGGTCCTGCGAGAATCGCGTTTACAGCAATGTTCACAGGGGAGAACCCGATCATGCGGCTTTTCGGCCGTACGGCGCTCGCTGCCTTTGCCCTTTCCGCGATCACGGTTGGCGCGGCGCACGCCGCCACCGATCCGGCGGCGACGATCAACAGCTTCTACGCGGCCTTGCGGCAAACCATGGAGCGCGGCCCTCAGCTGGGCGCGCAAGGGCGCTTCGACGCGCTCGCCCCGGCGGTGCGCCAGGATTTCAATCTGACGAGCATGACGGCGATGGCGGTCGGCCCGAGCTGGGCCACGATGTCGCCCGAGCAGCGCCAGCAGGTGACCGACGCGTTCGCGCGATACACGATCGCGACCTATGCCGATCACTTCGCCAAGAACGACGGCACCAAGCTCGAAGTCGGCGCAGCGAAGCAGATGCCCTACGGCACGGTCGTCGCGACGAAGATCGTTCAGCCCGGCGGCGACGCGACCGATGTCAGCTATCTGCTGCGCCGGCAGGGCAACGAGTGGCAGGTCGCGGACATCTACCTGCAAGGCACGATCAGCCAGATCGCCAATCTGCGCTCGCAATTCAGCAGCGTCGTCTCGAGCGGCGGCGCGCCGGCGCTGGTCGCAGCCTTGAACCGCAAGACCGCGAGCCTCGTCCCGAGCGCATCCTAACCGCGCGGCGCTGGCCCTGGACCCCGCTCCTGAGCGAAGACGAAGGACGCGGGGGTGACGATTGAGAGAGCGGGCGCCGAATGAAAAAGAGGCGGCTGGGAATGACGCAGGGAACACCTGCCTGCTATTCTCGCCCCATGGACACACACGCCGCCGCCAGCGCCGCCCCCGCGAGCCCCAACAGCCGCACCGCCGATCCGGTCGTCACCGAGATCGTGCGCAACGCCGTCA
>DATGLO010000605.1:0-6668 GCA_035294105.1 Allostellaceae bacterium | reverse complement strand
ATTCGCCAGGACGGCAACACCAAGGACATGATCCATTCGCCCGAGTACCAGGTGTCGTCGATGTCGAATCAGATGACCTTGGAGCCGGGAGATGTGATCTCGACCGGTACGCCCAACGGCATCGGCATTTATACCGGCGTCTTCATCAAGGCAGGCGATCTCATCGAATGCGAGATCGACGGGCTCGGCGTGCAGCGCAACCGGCTGGTCGCGGGCTGAACATGGCCGCGCGGCGTCCGCGCGATCGCCGGCCGCCGGTGGCGATCGGCCATGTCTGCTTCGAGGCGCGCGATGTCGCCGCGGCCGCCGCTTGGCTCGAAGAGGTCGGCTTGCGGCCGATCGCGAGCGATGACGATTTCGCGGTGATGGAGCTGCGCGGCGGCACGCACCTCGTCGTCACCGCAGCCGCGCGCAAGCGGAAGCGGGGCGCCGAAGCGCCGTTCGATCTCATGGTCGACGACATCGATAAGACGCGCCGCCGCTTTGCCGCGAAAGGGCTCGCGCCGTCGCGCATTCACTGCGGCGCGATCCGCGATTCTTTCGAATTGCCCGGGCCCGACGGCGTGCGCGTGACGGTGCTTTCCTCGCATGCGGGGCGCCGGGCGGTGTAATCTCCACCCGGGCCGGCTACGGCTACGGCTTGCGGAATTTCAGCACGTAGATATCGATCGGCGTCTTCGAGCCGAAGATAATGAAATCGTGCGTGTCCTTGGGATTGCGCAGGAAATTGGCCTCACTCGCCAGCTTGAAGCCGGCGGCCTCTATTTCCTTCTTCTCGATCGCTTCGTCGAGGCGGTGGAATTGCTTCCCGGTCGTGACCGGCGCCCCGGGCGCCGCGGCATAATCCGTGACGACGAGCGTTCCGCCGTGCTTCAGCGCGTCGAACATCGCCTTGTCCATCTTGGCGCGATCGACCGGCAGGTAGGTCGTGTCGTGATAGCCGAAGAGGAAGGTGATGAGATCGAGGTTCTTGACGCCCTGAGGGATCGGGTTGTCGAAGGGCTGCATGTCGGGCGTCACGTTTTGCATGACGGGCTTCTTCATGCGCTCGTTGAATGCGTCCATCGGCTTTTGCGGCAAGCCGGGCGCGTTCTGCGCATAGACCTTGCCCTTTGGCCCGACGCACCGCGCCATCAGCTCGGTGCTGTAGCCGGCATCGGCCGCCATATCGAGCTCTTTCATCCCCGGACGGCAGTCGATAAAGGCGAGAAGCTGCGCGGCGTGGCGGCGCTGATCGTTCTGCCGGTCGGCATCGGTGCGGTCGGGCGCGGCGAGGAGCTTGGCATAATCGGGTTTCTTCGCCGGCGCTGCACCGGCGCTTGACGCGGGAGACAGCAGCGCCAGCGCGATCAGCGACGCGGCCAGCGACGAAAGCGATCTTGCGGTTCCTCTCATATCGACCCCTTCAAGCTTGATCGAAGCGGATTTTGCGCGCCGGCCGGGGCCCGCGCAAGCGCCTTGCCTACACGTTCCCGTGTTGAAATAATCGCGTCAACGAACAAAAGGGAGAGGGAGGCTATGAAACGCGCATTCTGGGCTTCGTTTATTGCGGCGGCCGCCATGATCGTCGGGGCGTCCGGCGTTTCAGCCGACGAGCTTGTGCTGAAATTCGTCACCCTCGATAATCCCGATGCGCATCACAATGTGCGCATCCATCATCCGTGGGCGGCGAAGATCAACGAGCAGGCGCACGGCCTCTTCCGCATTCAGGTGTTCGACGGCTCGTCGATCGCCAATCAGCTCAACGTCTATAGCCGCGTTCAGGACGATGTCGCGCAGATCGCCTGGGGCTTGCCCGACCTCGCGACCGGCAAGTTCAAGCTCACCCAGGTGGTCGAGCTGCCTTATCTCTCGAACAATTCCGAGATTGCCTCGGTCGCGTTCTGGCGGCTCTACAAGACCGGGCTGCTCGACAGCGATTTCGACCAGATCGTGCCCTTGAAGCTGATCGTCTTTCCGCAATCGGGCGTTCAGTTTCGCGAAAAGCCGGCGACGCTCGACAATCTCAACGGGCTCAAGGTAGTGGTCGGCAGCAAGATCAACGCCGATATCGCGGCGGCGCTCGGCGCGGCGCCCTTGGCTTTCCCGATCGATCAATATTACGAGGTGCTGCAACGCGGGACTGCGGACGCGGTCGAGGTCGGCTGGACCGCGTTCCAGCCCTTCAAGCTTGCCGAGGTGACGAAATACCATCTCGGCGTGCCGCTCGGCAGCGCGCCCGGCTATGTCTTCATGGCGAAGAAGAAATGGGACACGCTGCCGCCGCAAGTGCAGAAGATCATGATGGCGAATGCCGGCGAAGCGGAAAGCCGCGCTTTCGGCAAGTTCTGGGACGAAGTCAACGACGAATGGCGCGACAAAACGGCGGCGCTGCCGGGTCACGTCCTGTTGAAACTGACGCCGGCCCAGGACAAGGCCTGGCATGACCGCGTCGACGCGGTGACGAATGCCTGGGCGAAGGCGACGCCGAACGGCGAAAAAATTCTCGCGACCTACCGCCAGATCTTGGCCGATGTGAAGGCGGGTAAGTGATCTAGCCTAATTCTTCGGCTGCCAGTGGACGAAGCCCATGGCGTTGCCGGTGCCGGCGATCGAGCGATAGCAGGGCACGTAATCGACGAGATGGAAGTCGAAGCCGAGCTCGCCCATGGCGCCGGCGACCGGCACCCAGTTCTTGATTTCGGACGTGCCCGATTGGAACGTTTCTTCACCGAGCGCGGCGAGGGCATCGATACGGCGCGTCTGCATCGCCTCGATGAAGGTTTGATCGATGCTTTCGTCGATGACGAAATGGCTGAGGCCGCCCGAAGCGATCACCGCGACGCGCGCATCGCTCGGCCACGCCTCGATCGCGCGCGCCAACGCCTTGCCGAAATCGTAGCAGCGGCGGATCGTCGGCTGGTTCGGCGGATAATAGGTGTTGAGCGCGAGCGGCACGCACGGAATCGGCTTGTCACCCATGATCTGGCGATAGACGAAGCCGTAAGCATGCGGCGTCTCTTCGCCCGGCAGCTTCGTCATCTTCGCGACATCGAAGCCATCGGCGATAAGCCGTTCGGTGAGGAAGCGGCCGAGCTCGGGCACGCAAGGGTAGCGCGCGCCGCCGGGCGGCACATGGCCGGGCACCGCAATCAACGTGCCGATCGCGGCCTTGGCCTCGCGCTCGGGCGTCCAGGGATTGTTGATGAGCTCGTTACCCGAGAAAACGGTGAAAGCGGGTACCGTCGCCTCGTCGAACATCTCCATATGGTCGTTGCCGGCGATGACGACGAGATCGGGCTTCGCCGCCGCGAAGATCCGGGCGAGCGTGTCGAGCGCCGCGCGGCAGGCGGCATGGCGGCTGCGCCACAGCTCGGGCGTGATTTCTTTCTCGAAGTGGTTGTTATGGCGCGCCACGACCAGCTCGTCGAAGCCCCACATCCGGCCTTTCCAGGGATGCTTCACGGTGCGGTCGAAATTGGCGCGCTGAATCCACTGATCGGGCGGGGTCGAGAGCATCGGTCCGTGCGAGGTGCCGAGGCCCAGAACGATTTTGGCCATAGCCTATCTCCTTCATGACGCATTTTAGCGCGAAACGCCGGAGCGCGCCCCGCCTTGTCGTCAGCGGCTGTCGTACCTACAAATAGGAGATCGGCGCGCGCGTTCCCGCCGCTTTCTTGGATCGAGGCCAGCCATGCTCAAGCACGAGGACAACGAGAAGATCTGCCGCGTCGGCCCGGGGACGCCCATGGGCAATCTGATGCGCCGCTATTGGCAGCCGGCGGCTTTGTCGAGCGAATTGTCCGAGCGCGATGGCGCGCCGATCCGCGTACGGCTTTTGGGCGAGGACCTCATCGCCTTCCGCGACAGCAACGGCACGATCGGCCTCGTCGATGCTTATTGCCCGCATCGGCGCGCGCCGCTGTTCTTCGGCCGCAACGAGGAATGCGGCCTGCGCTGCGTCTATCACGGCTGGAAGTTCGATGCGTCGGGCGCTTGTGTCGATCTGCCGAGCGAGCCGGCGACCAGCCCGATGAAGAACAGCATCAAGATCAAAGCCTATCCGACGGTCGAGCGCGGCGGCATCGTCTGGGCCTATATGGGACCCCAAGAGCATCAGCCCGGCGCGCCCGATTTCGAATGGACGCGCGTACCCGCGACGCATCGCCACGTCTCGAAGACCTTCGAGGATTGCAACTGGCTGCAGGCGCTCGAAGGCGGGCTCGACACCTCGCATGGCTCGTTCCTGCACAACAACGATCTCGGCAACGAGAGGCTCTTACGCCAGCGTGACGGCGCCCCGAAGATCGAGGTCTATCCGACCGATTACGGCTACTACTATGTATCGACGCGCAAGCCGCATCCCGACCAGCATTACGTGCGCATATATCAATACATCATGCCGGCGCAGCAGATGCGCGCCAACGTGATGGGCCGCGAAGGCGGGCGCAACGACATCCCGAAGCTCGACGGCCATGTTTGGGCGCCGGTCGATGACGGACATTGCTGCGTCTACAACTGGGTCTATGCCTATGACGCATCGACGCCGATCTCGGCCGACTATTACGAGGCGATGGAAGAGGCCTATGGCCGCGGCAAAAACGATTTCATCCCGGGCACGTTCCGCCTGAAGCGCAATCTCGCGAACGACTATCTGATCGATCGGCAGGTGCAGAAGACGCAGACCTTCACCGGCATCAAGGGCATCAACACTCAGGACTTCGCGCTGCAAGAAGGCATGGGCCGCGAGCCCGGCTCGGGTGCGCTGGTCGACCGCACGCATGAGCATCTCGGCACCTCGGATCGCGCCATCGTGACCATGCGACGCATGCTGCTCGACGCGATCGACAACGTCGCCGCGGGCGGCGAGGCGCCGGGCGCCGATCCCTTAAAGCATCGCGGCGTGCGGCCGCACGAAGGCATGGTTCCGGCGGGCGCCGACTGGCGCGCCGCTTTCGGGAGCGAGATCGCCGCCAAGTGGTGATCGTTGGTCGAGGCCATTGTTCGGCCTGATCGAATAACCCTTACCGACTTCGCCCGATTATGCGCGCGCCTGCGCGGCCTTATCTGCTCCGTCATGAGGCGGCCAATTCCGGCGGCTTCCAGAGAATACGGAGCAGATCATGCGTATTTCGTCACTTCTTCGCACCGCGACCCTCGCCCTCTCGCTGACCGCGGCTACCGGCGCCATGGCCGCCGCTTTCGCGGCCGATGCGAACAGTGCGCAGCAACAGCAGCAGGCGAGCCCTTACGACAGCCAGGACTTCGTCGTTCAAGACAACAACATCCACAACTAAACCATGAGGCGGGAGGGTGGGCGGCGCCTGGCGTGTCGCCCATCGATCCTCACCATGAAGCGATTTTACCCTCTCTCGATGGCCGGCCTGCTGGCGCTTGCGGTCGGGCTCGCCGTCACCAGCCCCCGTGCTTTTGCCTTGACGCGCGAAACGCCGCTCGAAGCGGCACAGCGCATCGAAGCGCTGACCGCGGGCGGGCTCTTTGATCCGGCGCATCCGCCGGCAACCGATCCGGCTTTGGCCTCAGTGCCCCGCGCGGCTCCGCTGCTCTTTCCGCAAAAAATCGACCAGCGCCTGTAATGCGGCCGGGGTTTGCCGGCGGCTCGGGTAATAGATGGCGAAAGGCGCGCCCGAAGGCTGCCATTCCTCCAGCAGCGCGGTGACCTTGCCGCTCGCGATCGCGGTCTCGACATAGGCGCGCGGCAATTGCGCGAGGCCGACACCGCCGAGGATCGCCGGCGCCATCAACGAGGTTTCGTTGAGGATCAGGGAGCCGGTCACCGCGACATCGAAACCCTTGCCGTTTCTCTGAAACCGCCACGGCAGCAGCGCACCGCTCGACAGGCGGATGCGAATGCAATTATGCGCCGCCAGCTCCTCCGGCGCCTTGGGCGTGCCGCGCCGCGCGAGATAGGCGGGCGCCGCGACCACCGCGGTCCGCCAGGCATCGGTGATCTTGACCGCGATCATGTCGCGATCGATGCGATCGCTGGCGCGGATGCCGGCGTCGAATTGCTGCGCGACGATATCGAGATTCGCGCTGTCGACCGAGATTTCGAGCTTGATGTCGGGATATTGCGCGAGGAATTTCGCGAGGAGCGGTGCAAGCACCGCTTGCGCCGCGGGCGGCGCGACGGTGAGGCGCAACAGCCCGGCCGGCTTATCGCGGAACTCGTTGAGCGATTCGATCGCCGCCTCGTAATCATCGATCACCGGCCTGAGGCGCGCGAGCAGCTTCTCGCCCGCCTCGGTCGGCGCGACGCTGCGCGTCGTGCGATTGAGAAGGCGCACGCCCAGCCGCTCTTCGAGGTGGCGGATGGTTTCGCTCAAGGTCGCCGGCGAGATGCCGATCTGCTTGGCGGCGCGCGTGAAATTGCGCTGCTCCGCCACCGCCATGAACGCACTCAGCTCGCCGAATTCGGTCCCTCGCATGGCCAGGATCATAGGAGCATTCGCGGGCGCTGGCGATTGTTCGCCCAAGCCGAACGATCCTTTCGCCACGCTCCGGATTATCGCGAAGGCGGGAACGGCGCATCTTTCGGCCAGCGATTTTCGGCAACAGGAGACATCGCCGTCATGAGCAACAATGTGAAGGACATCGCCGTCCTTGTCGGCAGCCTGCGCAAGGACTCGATCAACCGCAAAGCGGCGCTCGCCCTCGCCAATCTCGCG
>DATGLO010000604.1:0-4300 GCA_035294105.1 Allostellaceae bacterium | reverse complement strand
AGACCTGCAGGTTTTCGAGAACGCGCTGCACATAGTTGCGCGTCTCGGTATAGGGGATGCGCTCGACCCAATCGATGGGGTCGACGTTCGCACTGCGCGGATCGCCGTGATCCTCGATCCATTGGCGCACGCGTGCGGGCCCGGCGTTGTATGCGGCCACGGCGAGGACGTAAGAGCCCGAGAAATCCTCGATCAGCGTGTCGAGATAGGCGCGCCCGAGCGTCACGTTGTAGGAATAATCGCTGGTCAGACGCTGCCGCGAGAAGGGCATGTGCAGAAGCTGAGCGATCTTGTTGGCGGTCGCCGGCATCAGCTGCATCAGACCCATGGCGCCGGCGCTGCTGACGGCGTTGTTGTCGAATGCACTCTCTTGACGCGTCATCGCCAGCACCAGCGGCGCTTCCGCCGTGCCGCCGGGCGGCAGATCGGCGATCGGATAGCCCTCATCCATCAGGGTGACGCCGGCATAGCTGGCGCGTTTGGCCGCAAACACCGCAACATCCGGTCGATCGAGATCGCGCGCAAGGCGCGCGGCGAGAGCGTAATCCGACGGCGTTTTTGCGTCGTCGGTGACTTTGCGCAGGAAGACCGGCAAGTCGTCGGTGTCGCCGATCTGCGACAGATCGCGCGCCACTTGCACGAGCTCATTTTTCTCGAACGCTTGGATTTCCGCCGGCGTCGGCTTCGGTTCGCTCACCTTAAAGGTGGCGGCGGTGACGCCCAGATGGGCGGCGGCGAGCTGGCCGTAATAGGTCGTTGCGAAAGGTGCGGCGGTGCCGTACCAGGTCGTCGCCAGCGTCTTATCGCCCATCGCCTCGGCGGCGCGGCCGGACCAATAGGCGCCGCGCGCGAGGGTGATGGGCAAGGTCGCGGCGTGATAGAGATGCACGAAGTGGTTGTACGCGGTGCCCGGCTGATCGAGATCGCGCAACGCAATCCAGCCGGCAAGGAATTCGAGCTCGGCGAAATTCGCGCCGCTGCTCAGCCCGTTCTCGGATGCGAGCTTATAAGCGCGAGCTCTCTCGCCTTCGTCGAGCAGGCGCCGCGCGATGATGAGCCGCTCCGATGCCCACGCTTCCGGGCGAACGAGGTCCGCAGGCGGGTGTTCGAGGATGGTCGCCGCGTCATCGTCCAGATCCTTGTGACGACGCCAACGCAGGCGCTCGAACTGCAGGCCGGGATCGCTCTGTAGCCGCGCCGGCACTTTTGCGATCAGATGCTCGACGCCGGGGCTCATCGTTGCGAGGCCGATCCGCGCCTGGGCGAGAGCCGCAGTTTCCGGCCCGACGTGCCTCAGCATGTGCTTGGCTTCGTCGAACTGGTGGTCCCAGATCAGCCGATCGAGCCGACGCGCGTTGTCTTCGCCGCGAATGACGTCGTGATAGCGCTCGAGCATGAACTTTTCTTCGACGGCGCTATAGTCGCCGTTGATCCAGGCTTGGCGGATCAGATGATCGGCGTCGGCCTGGTGCCCGGTTTGCGTCCAAATCTGCGCCAGACGAAGCTGCGCGGCAGGGGTGAGCGGCGGATGCGTTTGAAACCACGCGGCCAGCTGCGCGTCGGTGGCGGTGGCGATCGCTGCCTCGGCGCGCTCGCGCAGGAGCTTTTGCTGCGGCCAGTCGGGATGCGCGTCGATGAAGGCGGCGATGTCGCCGAAGCTCGCACCGGTGCCGTTGCGGCTGTAATCGAGGAAAGCGAGCGCCTGCGCCGGTAAGCGATCGTGGGCCGGCGCCGCGAGCGTTTCGGCGGCATTCCAATCGCCGCGCTTCGCGGCGGCGAAGGCCGCGGCGTAAATTTGTCGATCGCTCTCGCTAAGCGGCGCAGCCCGCGCCGCGGTGCCGGCTCCCCAAGCCAGCGCAACCAAAACAAGGAGCGCCGAAACCCGCTTCAAAAGCATCTATTTTTCCAAACCCGCCCCCTGGGCTATTTTAGGCATGCGCGGCCTCGGGAATAAAGCGTTTTGGCGCCGGTTGCCGCTCTTAACCTTATGGCCTATCGTCGCAGGAGCCGCTGAAGAGAGGCTGCGGGAGACGAAGATGCTGAGAGGATCGCTGGTCGCGCTCATCACGCCGTTCCGGAACGGAGCCGTGGACGATAAGGCGTTCCAGAGCTTCGTCGATTGGCAGATCGAGCAGGGAACCGAGGGCGTCGTGCCCTGCGGCACGACCGGCGAGTCCCCGACCTTGACCCACGAAGAGCATAAGCGCGTGGTCGAGCTGTGCGTCGAAGTCGCGAAGGGTCGGGTGCCCGTCATTGCCGGCACCGGTTCGAACTCGACCGCGGAAGCGATCGATCTCACGCAGCACGCGAAGAAGGCCGGCGCCGACGCGGCGCTTATTGTCACCCCCTACTACAACAAGCCGACGCAGGAGGGGCTTTATCAGCACTACAAGGCGATCAACGACGCCGTCGACCTGCCGATCATCATCTACAACATCCCGGCGCGCTGCGTCGTGGACATGAGCATTGCGACGATGGCGCGGCTCGCGAAGCTCCCGAATATCGTCGGCGTCAAAGATGCGACCAACGATCTCGCGCGGCCGCTCCGGACGCGCGCGGCGATCGGCAAGGATTTCGCGATGCTTTCGGGCGAGGACGCGACGGCGATGGCGTTCATGGCGCAGGACGGCGACGGCTGCATCTCCGTAACCGCCAACGTTGCGCCGCGCGCCTGCGCCGACATGCATCAGGCGTGGCGCAAAGGAGAGGCCGCGACCGCGATGAAGATCAACGCGCGGCTGTTGCCGCTTCACGATGCGCTTTTCTGCGAGACCAGCCCGGCGCCGGTGAAATACGCCTGCTCGCTGCTCGGCAAATCGACCGCCGATGTGCGTTTGCCGCTGGCAGCGGCGAGCCCGCAGGCGCAAGAGACGGTGCGTGCCGCCATGCGCTCGGCGGGCTTGCTCAACTAGCGTTCTCGGCGCCGCATGGCGCTTCGGGGAGACGAGAAATATGTCGCGCTGAACCGACGCGCGCGACACGATTACATGATCGAGAATACGATCGAGGCCGGAATACAATTGACCGGCACCGAGGTCAAAGTCTTGCGCCAGGGCCTCGCGAGCATCGCCGAAGCTTACGCCGCCGACGAACACGGCGAAATCTTTCTCGTCAACGCGAATTTTCCGGAATATCCGGCTGCGCGCTTCAATCACGAGCCGCGGCGCAAGCGCCGGCTGCTGCTGCATCGGCGCGAGATCAACAAGCTTCTAGGTGCCATCAAGCGCGAAGGCATGACCGTCGTGCCGCTGGCGATCTATTTCAACGATCGCGGCCGCGCCAAGGTCGAGCTCGGCCTCGCCAAGGGAAAGCGCAAATCCGACAAGCGTGAAGCGGAAAAGCAGCGCGATTGGCAGCGCAGCCGCGCGCGCATCCTCAGGGCGCATAACGCTTGAGATTAGGCGAGGCGCTTTTTCAGTTCTTTGAACACCGCTTCGAACATCGGCGTCGTCAGCTTGCCGGTGTTGGTGTTGTAGCGCGAGCAGTGATAGCTGTCGGCGAGGATCTTGCCGTCGGCGAGCAAGTGCACCGCGCCGTGGCCGAAGGGGAAGGCCGATTTCTTCCTGCCGAGCGCAGCAAGCACCGCGCCATGGGAAACTTGGCCGAGCGCGAGGATCGCCCGCAGTTTCGGCATCGCCGCGATTTCGCTGGCGAGAAAATGCCGACAAGCCGCGACTTCCTCGGGCAACGGCTTGTTCTCCGGCGGTACGCAACGCGCGGCGTTGCTGATGCGGCAATCGATCAATTCGAGCCCATCGTCCTTGCTCGCGGCATAATCGCCGCGCGCGAAGCCGAATTGCGTGAGCGTCGCGTAAAGCAGATCGCCGGCATAATCACCGGTGAACGGGCGGCCCGTGCGATTGGCGCCTTTGAGACCCGGCGCCAAGCCGACGATCAGCAGCCGTGCGCCGAGCCCGCCGAAGGACGGGACGGGCGCGTTATGCCAATCGGGGTAGGCTCTGCGCTGCGCCGCGCGAAAATCGACCAGCCGCGGACACAGCGCGCAGTCGCGGCCGGGCTGTTCGAGCGCCGGCGTCTCGGTGTCGGCCGTCGTCACGCGTCGGTGTCGGAGTATTGCTGCTGATCGCGGTGATGGTTGGGGGCGTGCGCGCGCATGATTTGCGGCGCCAGGTCTTGGAGCTCGATGAACACATCGGCCTGACGCCGCAACTCGTCGGCGACCATCGGCGGGGTCGAGCGGATCGTCGAGACGACCGAGACGCGCACGCCCTTGCGTTGCACTGCTTCGACAAGCCGGCGGAAATCGCCGTCGCCCGAGAACAACACGATATGATCCAAT